>JABXIP010000265.1 GCA_013373005.1 Cytophagia bacterium
TCAGCTTTACTGAAAATAAGGAGATAGACAGATATCATAAAGATGTAACTGTTTATGAGGTAAAGAATGAAAAAGGTGAAGATGTAGCCACCTTCTATGCAGATTTCTTCCCAAGACCAGGCAAAAGAGCCGGTGCATGGATGACTTCTTATGCAGGGCAGTACGTTGATAATGAGGGAAATAACCAAAGACCGCTGGTATCTATTGTTTGTAATTTCACTAAGCCGGGAAAAAGCACTCCTTCACTCCTCACCTTCGATGAGGTTACAACCTTATTCCATGAGTTCGGTCATGCTTTACATGGTATGTTGGCTAATGGTAAGTATGAAAGCCTTTCCGGAACCAGCGTTTACTGGGACTTTGTGGAGCTTCCATCTCAGGTAATGGAAAACTGGTGTTACGAAAAAGAGTGCCTCGACCTGTTTGCCAGACATTATGAAACTGGTGAGACCATTCCAGAAAACTACATTGAGAGAATTAAGGAAAGTGCCAACTTCATGGAGGGCTACCAAACCATGCGTCAGCTGAGTTTTGGGATGCTGGATATGGCTTGGCATGGCACTGAAAACCTCAAAATTGAAGATGTTGCCAACTTTGAAAAAGTAGTAATGAGCAAAACTGATGTTATTGCGCCAATTGAAGGAACAAATATGAGCTGCTCATTCTCGCATATTTTTCAAGGCGGATATTCTGCAGGTTACTACAGCTACAAATGGGCTGAGGTACTGGATGCGGATGCCTTTGAATACTTCAAAGAGCATGGCATTTTCAATAGAGAGATTGCTGACAAGTTCAAAAAACATGTGCTTTCTGCCGGAGGCTCTGAGCATCCTATGACACTCTATAAACGTTTTAGAGGCCAAGAACCAGATGTAAAGGCCTTATTGAGAAGGGCAGGATTAATTTGATCGCTGAAACGGCAGGTGTTTGCTTAAAGTAGATGCGAGATGCTATATTGCAGCATCTATTCTTAAGCTATGAAACCCTATCTTAAAATCGTTCTAGTTGCGGCTTGTTTTATCTCCTTCGCGTCAAAAGCGCAAGTGAATTTTGCACTCAGAAAAGTGAGTAATAATGAAGAAGTCAGTTTTAGCAGTCTGATAGCCAATGAAGACGGCACCAGCAAGCTAACCTTTTTGGTCACCTGGAGCGGAAAGTGGTGTTTCCCTTGTATGGATGTTATTGCTTCACTGAACGAGGCTGCCGGTTCCGGAAAGGTTCAGTTAATTGCGGTCAATATTGACGACAAAAAATGGCCAGAAGTGAAAGCTGAGGGCTATCATTCGCAGTGGACAAACGCCATTAATCTCTACCTGGATACCGAACTTCCCAACTCATTCCATAAATACTTTAGTACATCCAGCGCCCCGCTAACGCTCTTCTTCGATGATTTTGGTCATGTGCAATACATGGCCTCAAACTTCAACATCAGGGCTTATCAATTTACCGACTATTTTGGAAAAGAATTCATCTGGAATGCCTCTGGCGAACTCAACTCCTATGCATGGACTTACTTTGAGCAACATGAGAATGATGGAAAAGTGATCGATATAAGCGATGAAGGCATGGCCCGGGCAATGGAATTCATAAAAAGATCACTGGAGTTGGAAAAGTACTATAACAATGTAGACACCTATGCGGCTCTTCTGTTCCTAAATGGTCAGTATACAGAGGCACTTAAAACTGCCAAAGAAGCAATCGATCTGGCCAAGGTGAGTGGCGAGGACTACGAAGGAACCAACGAACTCATTCAAAAGATTATTGAAAAAATGTAGACCTGATCTGTTTTAAATCGACAGTTCTTGGGCTTGAATGACTAAGACAACTTCTAAACATATTCTCCCTGTAATAGTATTTGCTCAGTTTGCCGGAACTTCGCTCTGGTTTGCGGGTAATGCTATTCTGCCACAAATTCAGGAGAGCTGGAGTCTTCCAAAAGACAGCATTGCACAGGTAACCTCAAGTGTGATGCTGGGCTTTATTTGCGGAACTCTTCTGTTTGCACTTACCTCTTTGGCAGACAGATTCAATGCCTCTAAAGTGTTTTTCGTTTCAGCGCTATTGGGGGGCATTCTGAATTCTGCTGTATTACTTGCTGGCGAGTCGTTTATGGCTCTGCTGATATTCAGGTTTCTAACCGGAATCTGCATTGCAGGTATTTACCCTGTGGGAATGAAAATAGCTTCAGACTGGTTCGATGGCAGGCTAGGCAAAGCACTAGGTTATTTGGTAGGTGCTTTAGTCATGGGCTCGGCTTTTCCTCACCTGCTCAACCACTTTGGTGCAGGCTATGATTGGCGTCCGGTACTTCTAGGTACTTCAGGTATTGCTTTAGTCGGAGGTACACTAATGTACTTCTTTGTGGGTGATGGCCCTGCCAGAGTCAAGTCGGCAGCATTCTCTCCAAAAGATGCCTTCAGGGTATTCAAAAAGAAAGAATTTCGCTATGCAGCATTTGGCTATTTCGGACATATGTGGGAACTCTATACGCTATGGGCCTTTCTACCGGTAGTTCTTGCACACTATGCCAAAAGCCAGGGAATAAACCTTCCTATAAGTCTCTGGACCTTCATTATCATGTCTTTGGGGATGGTGGGATGCGTTTCAGGAGGCATGGTTTCCATCAGAAAAGGAAGTGCCAAAGTAGCTTTTGCATTTCTATTGACATCGGGAGTACTATGTCTATTTTCACCACTTTTCTACAGTCTTCCTCCAATAGCTTTCTTAGCCCTCCTCTGCTTTTGGGGTTTTGCGGTGATCGGTGACTCAGCTCAATTCTCGTCACTCAATGCTCAAAAGGCTCCGGTAGAACTGAAAGGCACAGCCCTCACCATTGCTGTAAGCATTGGTTTTCTGTTGACAATCCCAAGTATTCAACTACTCCAACTACTTACGAACCACCTTTCTGTAGAGTGGCTTCTCTTCACACTAATAGTTGGACCAATATTCGGATTAGTTTCGACTCGAAAACTAATTAATAATCCATCACCTGATTGAGCTCAAAACCCAAGGCCTTAATCTCAGACTCGGTCATTTCAATCACATTAACATCGAGAGGAATGGGTTGTACCGGTTGATTAATACTATCCGTCTCCACCTTCACTATCTGATCTACCAAGTCCATGCCTTTAAATACATGGCCGTAAATCATATAGTTTTCATCGAGCCTTTTGAGACCATTTTCATTCTGAACAATGTAAAACTGGCAGGCCGCAGATAGCTTCCCAGGATTATTATCTCTTCCTGCACCAAAAGCACCATAAACGTGCTTATGACCAGCTTCAAACTCAGGTTCCAGCAAGTGAACTGAATAGGCAAATCCTTCAGGAGTATCAGGGCAACCGCCTTGTGCCACGAACTTATCTATTACTCTGTTGAAAGTGTAATCATCGAAGTAACCCTCCTCTGCTAGCTCCAGAAAAGCCTTTTTATGTTCAGGAGTATCATCGTAGAGCCAAATAAGGATTTCACCCTGAGGAATGATGATTTGGCCTACCTGATAGGTTTGAGGTTGAGAACAGCTAACAATTGCGGCTAGCAGAAACAGTATGAAAAGTTTCTTCATTAGGTCTTAATTCAAAGGTCGAGCCTTGAATTTAAGAGTTTTAGCCAATTCAAATACTTTCTCTTTTTCCTTTTCTGTGACAAGTATTATAGAATTACCCTTCTCGCCAGCTCTTCCCGTTCTGCCACTTCGGTGGGTATAGTATTCAATTTGCTGTGGAAGTTGGTAATGGATAACAAAGTTAAGGTGCTTCACATCGATACCTCTGGCAGCAATGTCAGTCGCCACCAAAAGGTCGAGCTTTTCACTTTTGAACATGCGCATCACTTTATCACGGTCACGCTGCCCCATATCTCCTTCAATTACATCAACGGAAAGGTTTTTTGCTTTGAGTTTCTTGGTCAATACCTGAGCGGCTTTCTTGGTCTGGCAAAAGATCATCCCACGCTCATCCTGATGATAGGATAAGAAATGCAGCAACTCATGGGTCTTGTCGCTCGACTTGCAAATGAGGTATTCATGAGTAATGTTTTCATTCACCCCGGCACTTCGGCTGATTTGAATTTTCTGTGCACCAGGTCTTAGAAATTTCTTGATGATTTCTTTGATACCATCGGGCATTGTAGCTGAAAAAAGCCAGATGTTTCTGTTTTCTCCAATTTCGTCAAGAATCCTAAACATGTCTTCTTTGAAACCCATACTCAACATTTCATCGGCTTCATCTAAAGCCACAAAACGTACATGAGCCAA
>JABXIP010000080.1 GCA_013373005.1 Cytophagia bacterium
CTGTCTTTTAAATAAAGCCACATCAGTCTATGTCTTTCCAGTGAAAGCGAGTCAGGGCAAAGCGCATTTGGCCTCGGATTGAGTCTTCCGTAGGGCAAAAACTTCCTATAGCTGATTTCACAAATAGGGCATTCCACATTGTTGCCTCTCATGAAAAGGCTTATGAACCTTAAGAAGTAGTGACTAACATATTGAAGATATTTTCTAGGTATATATCGTAGCGCTAAACTTATGATTCGCTTCATTGTCTAAGTTTCGGACAAAGATAGAAATGTTAGAAATTTACCATGCCGCCATCCAAACAGAGATGTGTCGAAATATGAGGAATATTTACCGCTCTTATAAATGAAATAATTTTCATTAAACCATTAAACCTTCACAAACATCTAAAAATCAAAGGTTTTAGGCACTCGGACTTACGAACAAATAAAAATTTAAGAGGTTGTGTTGTTAGTCCGTAAAACACTAAAGTATAGAGCTAACTAATTATTTCAGAGGTACTAAAGTTGTTTAGGTGGGCTGGAACCAACTAAGAATAAACATAATTTCGCGAACGAATTTAGAATAGGCAAAAAGTCATGAAGAAAAAATTGATCATTATCGCTGTAGTAGTTATCACAGTAATTATTGTAGCAGCAACTGTATTTAACCCATCTGCCGCAGAGGAAGGTCCGGCATTATTTACTACTGCTGAGCGTGGTGAATTCACTGTAGAGGTTACTACCACTGGAGAACTTTCAGCAGAGAGATCTACTAAAATTATGGGGCCTGTGAATGCCCGTGAGTATGGTGTAAGAACAATTACAGTTCAAAGACTTATAGAAGAAGGTACTCAGGTTAGAGAGGGTGATTTCGTTGCTCAGCTTGACCCAAGTGAACTTTACGATAAAATTCAACAAGAGAAGGATCAACTTGATGCTCAGATTGCTGAATATGATAATGCCAAGATTGACACCGCGCTTACCTTGAGAGGGGAAAGAGATAAGCTTATCAACCTTGATTATCAAATTGAGGAGAAGCAACTTCAATTAGAGCAGTCGCAGTACGAGCCACCTGCCACCATCAGGAAATACGAAAATGAGCTTGAAAAACTTCAGAGAGATAAAGAAAGAGCTCTTGAGGAGTATCAATTAAAAATGAAGCAAGCAGATGCCAAGATGATTGAAGAAACGGCTGACTTAAGAAGAAGACAGACTCGTTATGATGATATGCAAAAAGTATTGGAGGGCTTTACCATTATGGCTCCTCAGTCTGGTATGGTTATCTACACCAAAGGAATGGGTGGAGAAAGAGTTACAGAGGGTTCACAAATTCAAGTTTGGTCTCCTGAAGTAGCAGAGCTTCCAGACCTTTCTAGCATGATTACTACTACTTATATCAATGAGGTTGATATCAGAAAAGTAAAAGTTGGTCAGCCTGTAGAAATAGGATTGGACGCTTTCCCTGAGAAGAAATTGACTGGTAGAGTAACCAGAGTGGCCAGAGTAGGTCAGCAGAATCCTAATTCAGACGCAAAAGTGTTTGAGGTAATTGTTAGAGTGAATGAGAGAGATGCTGACTTGAGACCTGCCATGACAACTAGTAACATCATTATTACTCAGAAGCTTGACGATGTTGTTCATGTACCGTTAGAGTGTCTGAATGTTTATAACGACTCAATCAATTTTGTTGTTAAAAAGAATGGAACTCTTCAGGAGGTTAAAATTGGTTTGACCAATAGTAACGAAGCTGTGATTGAAATGGGAGTTGAAGCAGGTGATGTACTTTACCTCTCTAGACCAGAAGGAATTGAGGGTAAAGAGCCTAAGCTTATTCCTGAGTTGAACGGAACAAGAATGCAGAAATATGAGCCTGCAACGCCTGAAAATCCACTTGAGGACGATTCTAAGTGGGTGCTTCCAAATGGAGAGCCTATGTCTCCTGAAATGATCCAGAGATTGAAAGATAGAGGTATTACAGACCCATCTCAATTGCAAAATATGATGCGCGGTGGCCAAAGAGGTGGTCAAGGCGGTCAAAGACCACAAGGTGGCACGGCTGATAGATCAGGTGCTGCAAGAACAGGTTCAGGAAACTAATAACAGTCTCTGACTATGAATAAGAAGAGTTTATTATCCAATTTCTACATTGCTCTAGAAGCTGTGTTAGCCAATCAGGTGAGGTCTTTGCTTACAGCACTGGGTATCATCTTTGGGGTGGCAGCGGTAATTGCAATGTTGGCCATTGGAAATGGAGCGCAGAGTGAGATTCTGGAGCAAATTGAGCTTGTAGGTGTAAACAATATTATTGTTCAGCCGAACATTGAGCAAGTTGAACAGAAGATCGGTGCAGCAGAGGAAGAAGACAAAAAGAAGTTTTCTCCAGGTCTGAAACTGTTAGATGTAAACAGCATTAAGAATACCATTCCGGGCGTTGAAAAAATTAGCCCTGAGATTCTTTTGGAAACCTACATCATTAAGAACGGTATTAGAAGAAGTGCCAAGTTAGTGGGGGTTGAACCTGCATATTTTGAAGTAGCCAACTTTGAACTTCTCGATGGTGAGATGTTCAATGAGAAGCAACTGGAGTTTGGTATGCCGGTATGTATTATTGGTAAGGGGATTGCTTCTAAGTTTTTCCCTAGAGAAAACCCAATTGGCCAGAAGATTAAAGTTGGTAACCAATGGCTTGAAGTAATTGGTGTGCTGAAAGAAAGATACATCTCTGAAAAGGCTATCTCTAACCTTGGCATCAGGGATTACAACATGGATGTTTACACGCCAATACAGTCGGTGCTTGTAAGATATGTAAACAGGGATTTGGTAACGGGTTCCGGTCTGAAAAAGAGCTTCGGTGGTATTAGCGTTTTCGGAGGTGGATTTAGAGGAATGATTTCTATTTCAGGTTCTTCAAATGAAGATAGTAAGCCAACCAACTATCACCAAATAGACAGATTGGTGGTTCAGGTGGCTGAATCTGAAAAACTGAATCCAACGGCTGATGTATTGGCCAGAATGTTGGAAAGAAGACACTTTGGTGTGGTAGATTTTGAGATCACTATTCCGGAGCTTTTACTGAAACAGCAGCAAAGAACCCAGAATATTTTCAACATTGTGTTGGCGGCCATCGCTGCTATTTCACTACTCGTTGGAGGTATAGGTATTATGAATATTATGCTGGCATCTGTAATGGAGCGAATCAAAGAAATTGGGCTTAGGCTTTCAATTGGAGCCAAGGCGTCTGACATCGTTATGCAGTTTCTTTTCGAAGCTGTAATGATTTCGATTTCTGGCGGTATTGTGGGGGTTATTTTAGGAATTGGTTTGGCATATGCTGTATCCAGTCTTGCAGATTTCCCAACGGCTATCAGCTTCACATCCATCCTTATTTCATTTGGTGTGGCAGCAACTGTAGGTTTGGTTTTCGGAATCACTCCGGCCAGAAGAGCAGCCAGCCAGGATCCTATTACTTCATTAAGACACGAATAAACAACAACATGAACAATATGAAAAAGGTCATTTTTAGTATTATCGCGCTTTGTTGCTTCTTAGGAACTTCGTTTGCTCAAGAAACAAAGGTGCTTACTTTGGAAGAGACTATTCGCTTAGCAAAGGCAAATTCGAGAAGTGCAAAACAAGCAGAAACTCAGAGAACTTTAGGTTATTGGAGCTATAGTGTTTATAGGTCTCAATTGAAGCCTCAGCTATTATTGCAAGGTACTCTTCCGAGATACGAGAATGCTACGAGAGCATACCAACAACCGGATGGTACAGTTGCGTTTAGATCGGTAAACCAAAATAACTCTAATTTGAGTATAGGGCTAGAGCAGGTGCTACCTTGGACCAATACTACCATATCTCTCGACACTAGGTTGGTGAGATTTGACAATTATGCTACCGATGCAACCACTTATCAAGGTGATCCTGTAGGGTTGACTATTTCACAACCTCTTTTTGCAGTTAACCCATGGAAATGGGATAGGTTAATTGAACCTCAACGTTATGAGCAGTCCAAAAGAGAGTATGTTCAGAGAATGGAGCAGACGGCACAAACCGCGGCTCGGTTCTTTTTTCAATTGCTAATTGAGCAAAAGAACTTGGAAATTGCTGTACAGAACGAACAATCCAATGATACAATCTACAGAATTGAACAAGGAAGGTATAATATAGGTACCTCAACTGAAGATCAAATTCTGCAAACTGAGCTAAACCTTCTAACGGCAAATGCTGAAGCTCAGCAAGCAAGGCTAGATGTGCAATCTAGATCACTTGAACTTAGAAACTTTATTGGTCTGACCGAGGATGTTCAGCTTGAGTTAGTCCCTCCCTCTGAGGTTCCAGAGTTTTTAATTGACTATGAAACTGCCTTGCAATATGCTAAGGATAACCGTTCTCAGTACTTAGATTTTCAATTGAGTAGACTAGAAGCCGAGAGGAGTTTAGCTGACGCTAGGGCCAGAAGGTTTAATGCAAACTTAGATATTACTTTTGGTTACAATAGTATATCTACTCAGAGTTTAGGGGACGTCTATTCTCCCGACTTTAATTCAACAGGGTCTACGGTAACATTAAACTTTAGGCTTCCCGTACTGGATGGAGGAAGAAATAGAGCTCGTATGAATGTAGCAAGGGAGAATATGAAACTTACCGAGTTTAATATAGAACAGGAGCAGATCAACTTTGAACAGGAAATTGCCAATGCGGTAAGAAATTTCGACCAAATTCGTAATCAAATTGATATATCTGCAAAGGCCCAAGAGATTGCCCTTAGAGGGTTTGAAATTACCAACGGTAGGTACTTGGCGGGTAAGGTTGGAATCCTTGACCTTAACAGGGCAAGAGAGAGTAAGGATGCTGCAGTAAGAAATTATGTGAGCGCATTGCAACAGTATTGGGTTGCATACTATGAGTTAAGAAATTTGACTCTATATGATTTCCATAATAAGGAATTGCTATACAATCCATTGTTGGAGTATGATCCAAAAACAGATTCTGTAATTGAAGTTCAGAAAAAGTAATCGCGAAATAGATTTTGTCTATTCGAAGGCTCCTCGGCAATTGCTGAGGAGCCTTTAATTTTTACATACCTGTATAGTTGAATGGTGTGATCTTGCTTAGCTCTGCTTTAATCTCTTCGCTCACATTTAAGGTCTGAATAAACTCTTTGATAGTAGTTTCGGTAATCTTTGAGTTGGTTCTGGTCAATCCTTTTAAAGCTTCGTAAGGCTTAGGATAACCTTCTCTTCTTAAGATAGTCTGAATGGCTTCTGCTACTACTGCCCAGTTGTCTTCCAAATCGGCATCAATAGCGGATTTGTTTAGCTCCAACTTATTGATACCCTTGATCAAAGATTTTAGGCCTATTAAAGTATGTCCCAATGGAACGCCTACATTTCTTAATACAGTAGAATCCGTCAAGTCTCTCTGAAGTCTTGAGATAGGCAGTTTGGCAGAAAGGTGCTCAAATACTGCATTGGCAATGCCAAAGTTTCCTTCAGCATTCTCAAAGTCGATCGGGTTAACCTTATGCGGCATAGCTGATGAACCAACTTCACCTTCTTTGATTTTCTGCTTGAAGTAGTTCATAGAAACATATTGCCAGATGTCTCTTGAGAAATCGATCAGAATAGTGTTTACTCGCTTCAATACATCAAATAGCGCGGCTAAATGATCGTAGTGCTCAATCTGAGTGGTTGGATGGCTTCTCTGCAAGCCCAGGTATTCTTTCACAAAGTTATCTCCGAACTCAATCCAGTTAGTTTCAGGATAGGCCACATGATGGGCGTTGAAGTTTCCTGTAGCGCCACCAAATTTGGCAGCGAAAGGAATATCTCCCAGATAAACCAATTGCTCGTCTACTCTGGTTGAGAATACCGTCATTTCTTTTCCCAGTCGGGTAGGAGATGCCGGTTGACCATGTGTTTTGGCGAGCATGGAAATGTCTTTCCATGTTTCTGCCATTTGCTTAATCAGGTCATTCACTTCAACCAAAGCCGGTTCAATCACTTCATGCAAACCTCTTTTCAATGAAAGAGGAATTGAAGTATTATTGATGTCCTGAGAGGTTAGTCCGAAGTGAATGAACTCCTTTACATCACTCAGGCCAAGCTGGTCGAACTTCTCTTTCAGAAAGTACTCAACCGCTTTTACATCATGGTTTGTAGTCTTTTCAATTTCTTTAATGCCTTCGGCATCGGCCAGGCTAAAGTTTCTGTAGATATCTCTCAGACCTTCAAAGGCTGATGACTCTACTTCTTTTAGCTGTGGAAGTGGCATTTCGCACAAGGCGATAAAATACTCTACCTCTACTTCGACTCTGTATTTGATCAAGGCAAATTCTGAGTAATAGGCGGCTAATTCCGCAGTTACTCTTCTATATCTTCCGTCTACCGGTGAAATGCCTGTTAAGCTGCTCAATTCCATGAAAAGCGATTGTTTTTTGAGAAAGCGCAAAGGTAAGAAATCCAAATCCTTCAACCTCGCAAATCCTAGGCAATGTATTCACATTTACTTCATTTGTAAGGCATTAGTCCGTACTTTTGCCACCTTGAAATAAACTCCTGAATATCTCAGGAGTTAATGTGGAGATAAAAGACTGTTATGGCGTTCGGATTTTTCAAAAAGAAGCAGAAAGAGGAGAAGAAACAAAATACTGACATCGTAACCTTAAAGGTTAAAAAGGTGGTTAAAGAAACTGCTGAGGCAGTATCTATTCATTTTGAGCATCCTCAGGATGGTAAGATTGAATACAAAGCCGGCCAATTTTTCACACTCATTGTCAATGTTAATGGCAAGGAAGAAAGAAGGGCTTATTCGGTTTGTTCTTCGCCATTTGTAGATGAATTTCCTGCGGTAGCAGTAAAGAGGGTAGAAGGTGGTGTAGTGTCTAACTACTTAAACGCTGAGTTGAAAGATGGTGATGACATAAAAGTGATGTTGCCATTGGGGAATTTCACTACTGAATTTTCAGAATCTAATTCGAGAAACATAGTATTGGTTGCGGGCGGAAGTGGAATTACTCCAATGATGTCTCTTGCTAAGTCGGCTTTGAATCAGGAACCAAACTCCAAGGTTACACTTCTATATGCTAATAGAGATGTTGATTCTATCATTTTTAAGTCTCAGTTAGAGGAACTCTCAAAATCATATGAAAACCTGCAAGTAGTTCACGTTTTGGAGAATAATGCTCAAGGCTATGGCCAGTATGAGGGTTATATCAACCAATCGATTATTGAGTCTGTAAAAGGGCAGGTAAACGATGGTAATGCTGAGTATTTTATCTGTGGCCCGGCACCAATGATGGACGTGGCTATTGAGTCACTCAAGGCCTCTGGCGTAAGTGAGCAACTCATTAGAAAGGAGAGCTTCACTACAGGATCAGGAAGTAAAAAGGAAGATGCTTCGAATCAAGATGAAATAGTGGCTAGAGAAGTGACTATTATCCTCGATGGTGAAGAGCACAAGTATACCGTAGGCCCCAAAGAAAGTATTCTGGAAAAAGGCTTAGATGAAATGCTCGATATGCCTTTCTCTTGCCAGAGCGGGCTTTGTACGGCTTGTAGAGGTAAGTGTCTCTCAGGTAAGGTGAAAATGGACGAAAGCGATGGCCTTACTCAAGCAGAGATAGATGAAGGCTATGTACTTCTTTGCGTAGGGCATCCACTCACTGACGATGTGGTGGTTGAGATTGGCTAAGTCCAAAGCTCCTTTTCAATTTAATTTTCTGTTATCAATTCAGCCTTAGGGTAAATCGTCAACTATTGGCTTTGCCTTTGTGTTCTATATTCATTAACTCACAATATGGATATTTCGACAACGGCTGTTGGCCAGCGTCAGCAAAGGCTTATAGACCAATTTAATGAAGTCAGAAAGCTTACATTAGAGATATGTGAGCCGCTTCAGCCTGAAGATTTTGTGGTTCAGCCTGTAGTAGATGTTAGCCCTCCTAAATGGCATTTGGCCCATACCACCTGGTTTTTCGAGGTGTTTATCCTTAAGAAATACGTTTCAGACTATCAGCTTTTCGATGATGATTATCTCTTCCTTTTCAACAGCTACTACGAAAATGAGGGAGAACGCTGGATAAGAGCTGAAAGAGGTAGTCTGAGCCGTCCTTGGGTGAATGAGATTATGGCTTATCGAAATTATGTCGATGAGAGCATGATTCATTTTCTCAAAAACCATGAGCTCAGTTCCGAGCAGATGAATGTGTTTGAAATAGGGCTCAACCATGAGCAACAACATCAGGAACTACTGGTTTATGACATCAAACATATTCTCGGCATCAACCCTCTATTCCCGGTTTACAAAAGTGGCCAAGCCATAGACTATGAGCCAAACCTTTCGGTGAATTGGTTGAAAGTAGAGGAAGGTATTTATGAGGTAGGTTATGATGGTGCAGATTTTCATTTCGACAATGAAGAGGGCGCTCACAAGGTTTACTTGCCCGCCTTTAAGGTGCAGGATAGACTGGTGACCAATGGAGAATTTTTGGAGTTTATTGAAGCTGGTGGTTATCAAAACTTCAACCATTGGCTGATGGAAGGCCATGAGTGGGTGAAAAAGGAGAATATACGAGCGCCATTCTACTGGATGAAAGAAGTTGATGAGTGGTTTTACTTTACTCTTTCAGGAAAAGAGAAGCTGAATCTGGATGAGCCTGTGACTCATATTAGCTTTTATGAGGCTGATGCCTACGCTAAATGGAAGGGTATGAGGCTGCCTACGGAATTCGAATGGGAAGTTGCTTGCCGAATTCATTCGCCCGAAATTCCAACCGAAGCTAATTTTATGGAGCAGCGGATGTTCAGAACTGCTCCAAGGAAGGGGATGAATCCACAGTTTTATGGAGATACCTGGGAGTGGACCAACTCTGCCTATTTGCCTTACCCGTACTACAAGAAGGTTGACGGTGCTCTGGGTGAATACA
>JABXIP010000094.1 GCA_013373005.1 Cytophagia bacterium
ACTTCCATACCGTCTTTCTCAGAGAAATAGGTAATACGGCTCATCCAGAAGCCAAACGACCAAAGGGGAGGCATAGGTGCCTTTCCGGTCAGTTCTGTGTATTCATCGAGAATGTCTTTTGGGTCTCCAATGAAAACGAAGAGATCAAGTTCATCATCACCAATCATCATGCTATTAACTCCACTGAAGTATTTACCAAAATCTACAGTAATTGGGCTGGTATGATGCATAAATACGCCATAGCCTCTATTACTCATATAGAATGGAATTGGTTTGTACATGGTCTCGTTTTGCACACCATTGGCATCGTCTGTCCATAGTACTACTCTCTCTCCTCTTTTGTTGAATGATTGGAAAGACTCTCCCATTCCAAAGATTTTCTCACCTGGTTTAAGGCTTAGCACAGCATCCATGCTTCGCGAGTAGTCAGAAGCTCTGCGGATGTATGAAAATGGTGTAACCGGAGTGTAGGTATTGCTCACATCGGACATGTGAATTGTTTGTGTCAACTCTTTACCCTCAGCATCGAATATATATACATGCCATGGTTTTTCTGTAATTAAAACACGACCATATTGGCTGGTATATTCATGACCTTCATCTGTTTTGGCATAATTCCAGGTGCTCATATTGATTGGAGCACTGCCATTAACCAACATCAACGATTCCTCACTTTTGTGCATTTGAGGCCCTGATGCAACTCGAATCCTAATAGTTCTTCCAGAAACAAACTCAATACTAAATGGGTGTTCTGGTGAGGCAGCGTATTCAGTTGAAGGAAATTCATTAGCCTGAGCCGGATTCAGTCTGACCAACATATTGTCGAAAGCCTGAGCGGTGGCAGGATTATATCTTTTAAATTGGATGGTACCCTTTCCGGTAGCAGGATCGAATGAAGTCAAATCCTCAGCTAAATAAAAAGTGTTCTTAAAATCTGAATAATCAGCACTGATATCCAGAGGCTCGTTGAGCACACCTGTCCCCTGTAACTGAGCCTTAGCCGAGAAGGCCAGAAATAACAAGAGTAAGGTAGATAAGCTTATTTTTCCCATGGTGATTAGAATTCTAAAAAAGAAAATCAGGTTAAGTGTACAATGTACAATTATAAAGAATCCCAACTTACCAATTATTTTATTTTCAAGCCTTGAAAGAAATGAATTTCTGACTGAACGAATTGGGTGATACTAGTCCATGTAGCAGATACAGTGAGCATAAATGAAAAAAGGCAGCCATTACTGGTTGCCTTTTTTGAAAATCTTAGGCTATCGTAAATTATCACCAAAAAATGGTCATTACTTGACATAGCCTTTACCTAAAGCCACTCACAACATCAATCTTATCGCCAGGATTAAAACCTACCCATGAGAGAAATGAGATGTTTGACCTAAAAAAAGCAACAGCCTTGGTAAGACAGCTGCTCAGGTGAGCTTAGCTTACGAGCCTAACTCTTACGGCATTCAGTCCCTTTTGACCTCTTTCGGTATCATATTCTACCTGGTCATCTTGACGAACATCTTCTGCCAGTCCGGTTTGGTGTACAAATACATCATTTCCGCCATCAGCAGGTTCAATAAAGCCAAAACCTTTAGTGAAGTTGTAAAATTTAATTTTTCCTTTTTGCATTGTATTATAATTATAAATTGTTCTTTTAATTAACGAAGGTGTATGCTTTACCGCTTCTTCCTGCCCGTCCGGTTCTACCTACTCTGTGGATATAACTCTGATAGGTTAAGGGAAGCTGATAATTGATCACGTGTGTTACATCATTGACATCAATTCCTCTGGAAGCCACATCTGTTGCTACCAACACCTGAATACCTCCATTTTTAAATTTCAAAAGCGCGGCATTTCTGTAATTCTGTGACTTATTACCGTGGATGGCGTCTGCTTTAACACCACTTTGATTGAGCTGCTTGCATACCTTATCGGCCCATCTTTTGGTCTCAGTAAATAGGAGTACTTTGCTAAACCCTGAATCAGATACCATTTCAATAAGCATGTCCATCTTATCGGCTCCCTCAGGCACATGAATAATATCTTCATCGATCTGGGAATTGGTGCTTTCTCCATCATTTACCTTGACTACTTCAGGGTTCACTACAATCTCTTGTATAATACCCTTTTGGCTAGGTTCTAAGGTGGCTGAGAATAGCATGGTCTGAACACGACCTGTCATGTCTTTGACTATACTGCGAATTTCCTTCACAAAGCCCATGTCGAGCATACGGTCAAATTCATCCAATATCAATAGTTCAAAGGCCTTTAACGACAATGCTCTCTGATTTACCAGGTCTCTCAACCTGCCAGGAGTTGCAATAATTACATGATTGTTTTGCCTAGCCTGCCTTAAATCCCTATTGATGTTAGTGCCACCAATAAAAGAGGCACATTGTAAGCTCATCTGATTAGCCAGAAATTTGAACTCCTCTTCAATTTGAAGAGCTAGCTCTCTGGTTGGAACAACCACAAGGGCCGTATTGGCTTTGGGCGATTTGATAAGTCGCTCAATGACCGGTATCAGAAAGGCAGCTGTTTTACCAGAACCTGTGTTGGCAATGCCAATTAGGTCTTTTCCGGCTAGCAAGCTTTCTAGTGTCTCATCCTGAATCTGGCTTGGTTTCACATAGCCCTTTGCAGCTAAATTCCTCTTTAGGCTATTGCTCAGGGGCATATTATTAAAGCATCGATCCGCTTCGTAGGTTGGAGCAGACACTTCACTTGCTGTTTTAACCAGTTTGCTAAAATCTGAAATGCTCGATTGACGCTTTTTTACATTAGATAATGGTTTTCTTGATAGAGGCGCATGGCTTCTTCTAGAGGGGCTTGTATTATCTGCCCGAAGTTTCTTGTAATTCATTATTTGATTTCATGTGTAAAAAGGAAAGGACGGAAATGAGCATCAGGCACTTAATGTTTGCCGGACACTCAAATACAACACATGATTGAGACTAAGCTGCTTCAAAAGCAACCTGTAAACTTTAATGCATTTTTTACCTTCGATCCCAACATTCATTAGGGATTCTCAGCGTAAAAACCTTACCGTTTTCGTATTTGGGGAAATATTGTGGACTGAACGTCTTCTAAATAAACCGGGTGGGATCCAATGAAAGAAATTAATTCCTTGTACTTCTGGCCTCAAAGGTGAACCTAATAATTGGTTATTCCTATTTCTGGAAAAAATACTCCCATTATGGACTAGTTTGAGGTAAGATTTTACCTGACATTTGAGTGGCCTACTTAATCACCCAAAAGCTACTTTCTTTAATATGTTTGCAATTCTGCAAAAAGCAACTCAAGCTGCTCTCTCGTCTTTTTAAGCTTTCTTGAAAGATTGTTAAGCATGCTCTCCTTCTCACCTTCCTTAAACTCAAAATCTTCATCGCTCAAAACAGGAAATCTTCGTTTAAGCATGATTTTCTGTTCTCTCCAACTTCTTGTTATTTCCATAATTTGGGTTGCCAATGGCGTCTTGTTTCAAATTTGATTTTCATTCTCCTTGCTACTGGCTTTTCCCAATCCTTACCCTCTTGTTCTTGCTGATTTGCATTATTACTCACAATGACATAGGTATTTGAC
>JABXIP010000133.1 GCA_013373005.1 Cytophagia bacterium
GAAAATTATGTGCGTGTAGCCGCCAAATACGACCCACTTCTAATCAATGAGCTCAAAACTGTTCAGCTTACCCAGATTAACGAAAAGGGAGTAGTTGAAGTAGAAGAACCAGAAATGGTCTTTGAAACTCATTAGATTCCTTTAGCTAAATCTTAGCATCCGCTTATCATCTCTAAAAGCTCTCAGAGCTGGTTTATTCGTTTAAAAGAACATGAACGGAGCAGGATTCATGTTGGATGCCATCAAGCAATTACGCGGTAACCGTGCTCTCTTAAAAAAGAAAGATGCCTTTGAAATCCACAAGTCCAACATGTACAAGGAAAAGCCTATTTCCCAATATCGGAAGTATCGCTTTAAAAAGGCTTCTCCAGAATATCTGGCAAAACTAAGAGCACAGCTGAATAAGGAAAGAAGAACAGACCTAATCAAACGAATAGTAATTCTTCTACTATCAATAAGTTTTGGTCTAATTCTATTTCTATAACACTTTAAAGCAGTTTCAATATTTGAAATTGCTTTTTCTTTTAGCAGAAGAACCTTATGATAGCTCTCCACAGAGATCAGGACTTTTCAAATAATGTCAGAGTATATTTCTAAAGGATTTTTAGCCAAGGAACCTTTCCACTCTATTGAGATTTAGTACTTTAGTTATCTGGTTACATCGCCAGAAACAATCCATCGAACTAAGTATCTATGTATCTGATATTTGATACCGAAACCACCGGTTTACCTCAAAACTATAATGCTCCGCTTACGGACTTTGATAACTGGCCGAGGCTGGTTCAGATTGCCTGGCAGCTGCACGACATGAGGGGTAATCTGATTGTAAATCGGAATCTCATTGTCAAGCCGGAAGGGTTCACAATTCCATACAACTCAGTTCAGATACATGGTATTACCACCGAAAGAGCGCTGGAAGAAGGAAAAGACCTCAAAGAGGTGCTCGCTATTTTTGAAGAAGACCTTAAGGAAGCTGAATTCGGCATAGGCCATAACATTGAGTTCGATTACAACATTGTTGGCTCAGAGTTTCTGAGAGCCGGCTTAGTCAACCCTTTAGAACATCTCGAAGAGCTGGACACCAAGCTAGCTTCTACCAACTATTGTGCAATTCCCGGTGGTCGTGGTGGACAGTTTAAGTGGCCAACTTTAACCGAGTTACATACAAAACTCTTTGGTAAAGGATTCGATGAAGCACACGATGCTGCTTATGACGTTGACGCAACTGCTCGCTGTTTTTTCGGCCTTATAAAGGAAAGCGTTATTCCTCCTGCCAAGGGCATTAAACTCCATGAGGTTATTTATGAAGCACCTGAGCTGGATGAAGCGAACTTCGCTAAACAGGATGCTTCCGGTCCTCAAGTAGACCACAGCCAAGTTGATAAAGAAGGACTCACCGAGCTTGAAGAAGTTCCCTTCTCGCATCTTCACGTACACTCGCAGTTCTCTATTCTTCAGGCAGTAACCGACATACACAGCTTGGTTAATGCGGTAAAGGAAATGGGAATGCCTGCCGTAGCCCTGACTGACCATGGCAACATGATGGGAGCCTTTCAGTTTGTGAGTGCAGCGTTGGCAGCTGAAATCAAACCCATTGTAGGTTGTGAGTTCAACGTTTGTACAGACAGATCAAACAAGAGTGTCCAAGACAATGGTTTTCAAACCGTCATTTTGGCGAAGAATAGAAATGGGTATCATAATCTGGTTAAGCTTTCTTCCATTGCCTTTACTGAAGGTTTCTACTATGTTCCGAGAATAGATAAAGATGATCTCCTCAAATACAAAGAAGACCTGATTGTATTGTCGGGTGGCCTTTGGGGCGAAGTGCCTTATAAAATTCTAAATGTTGGAGAAACTCAGGCCGAAGAAGCTTTTGTCTGGTGGAAGGAACAGTTTGGAGACGATTTCTATGCAGAAATCAACCGACATGGAATTCCTGAAGAAGACCACGTCAACCAGATTCTTCTTCAGCTCTGCAATCAATACGATGTTAAATATATAGCTGCCAACAACACCTATTACACCACCCAAGATCAGTCTTCGGCTCACGATGTACTGCTTTGTGTAAAGGATGCTGAGTCAGTAAATAAGCCCAAGAAATATATAGGAAAAAGAGGTCGGGAATTCCGTTATGGTTTCCCGAACGATGAGTTCTACATCAAGCCTCAGGATGAGATGAAGAAGCTCTTCTCAGATATTCCTGATGCCATCAGCAACACCAATGAGATTGTTGAGAAGGTTGAATCTTATCAACTTGCGCGTGATGTACTCTTGCCGAAGTTTGAAATACCTGAAGAATTTCAACACGAAGAAGATGCTCAGGATGGTGGAAAAAGAGGTGAGAACGCCTATTTGAAGCACCTCACCTATAAAGGAGCTGAAGCCCGTTATGGCGAACTCACTGAAGACATAAAGGAAAGGCTGGACTTTGAGCTGGCCACCATTGAAAGAACCGGTTACCCCGGCTACTTCCTAATTGTTCAAGATTTCACCAATAAAGCTAAAGAGCTCGATGTTTCGGTTGGGCCTGGTCGTGGTTCTGCAGCGGGTTCTGCGGTGGCCTACTGTATCGGAATTACTAATGTCGACCCCATCAAGTACGATCTCCTTTTTGAGCGTTTCCTGAATCCTGATAGGGTTTCACTTCCCGATATCGATATTGACTTCGATGATGAAGGTCGTCAAAGAGTCATCGACTATGTAATTGACAAATACGGCAAAAACCAGGTGGCACAGATCATCACCTATGGTACTATGGCTGCCAAGTCATCAATTAGAGACACTGCAAGAGTTCTCGAACTCCCTCTTCCCGATGCGGATAGGGTGGCCAAATTGGTCCCAGATACTAAACTCCGAAAGCTATTCGACTGGTCTGAAAAGGATTTGAGAGACAACCTTCGGTCGGAACAGGTTCCTTTGGCGCAAGAGCTCAGAAAGCTGGCAGAAGGCAATAACCTGGAAGCCAGAACAGTGAATCAGGCTAGGGTTATTGAGGGTTCAGTTCGAAATACAGGTATCCATGCCTGTGGGGTAATCATCACTCCTGATGACATTACCAATTTCGCTCCTGTCGCCACAGCCAAAGACTCGGACATGTGGTGTACTCAGTTCGACAACTCCGTGGTAGAAAGTGCCGGGCTGTTGAAGATGGACTTCTTAGGTTTAAAGACCCTCACCCTCATTAAGGATGCAGTCAAGAATGTGAAGGAAAAACACGGCATTGAGCTTGTTCCGGATGACTTCCCTCTTGATGACAAAAAGACTTATGAACTCTTCCAGCGCGGTGAAACGGTAGGGATATTCCAGTACGAATCTGCGGGTATGCAGAAGTACATGAAGGAACTCAAACCTACCGAGTTTGCTGACCTTATTGCCATGAACGCCCTTTACAGACCGGGGCCGCTAGAGTATATTCCTTCCTTCATTCGAAGAAAGCATGGCGATGAACCGATCTCTTATGACCTGGCCGATATGGAGGAATACCTGGCTGAAACCTATGGTATTACAGTTTATCAAGAGCAGGTAATGTTGCTTTCACAGAAGCTGGCAGATTTCACCAAAGGTGAAGCTGACGTTCTGCGTAAGGCCATGGGTAAGAAGCAAAGAGCTGTTCTAGATAAGATGAAGCCCAAGTTTGTCGAACAAGCCAAGGCAAAAGGCCACGATGAACAGAAGCTGGAGAAAATCTGGCGCGACTGGGAAGCATTTGCATCATATGCCTTCAATAAGTCACATTCAACTTGCTATGCCTATGTGGCTTTCCAGACAGCCTATCTGAAAGCCCACTACCCTGCTGAATACATGGCTTCAGTGCTCAGCAACAACATGAATGACATCAAGCAGGTGACCTTCTTTATGGAGGAATGTAAGCGCATGGGAGTTCCTGTACTCGGGCCTGATGTTAATGAATCGAACTACAAATTCACCGTAAACCAGAAGGGTGAAATCCGCTTTGGTATGGGCGCCATAAAGGGTGTTGGCGAATCGGCCATTGAGTCTATTGTGGCAGAGCGGAAGGAAAACGGTCCTTATCAAAACATTTTCGATTTTGCCGAGAGAGTAAACCTAAGGGCTGTCAACAAAAAGAACTTTGAAGCATTGGCTCAGGCAGGAGGTTTCGATGGCTTCGAATACCATAGACGCCAGTACTTATGGGCGGAGGATAACGAACAGACCTTAATTGAGAAGGTTATCCGTTATGCCAATGCCATGCAGGCTGAAAAAGATGCGGCTCAGGTTTCACTATTCGGAGGTGACAGTAATGTTGCTACTCCATTACCAAAAGTACCTGAGGTTGAAGCCTTCAGTCAAATGGAAAAACTTAAGCTTGAGAAAGAAGTAATCGGCTTCTACGTTTCAGGCCATCCATTAGATCAGTTTGAGATTGAGCTGGAATCATTCTGCAAGCCGATTTCCGACATTAATAGATATCCAAATCAGGACATCTCGGTTGGAGGTATTGTCAACTCCGTGAGGAATGGACAAACCAAAACTGGAAAACCTTTCGGTATCCTAAACATTGAGGATTATAACGGTTCTACCGAGCTGTTCCTTATGGGTGAAAAGTACATCAACAATGCCGCCTACCTTAGACCGGGAGAGTTCCTATTCATCCGAGGTAAGGTTGAATTGAACTGGAGAAAGAAGAAGGAAATTCAACAGAATCCGGCCCTTAACCCAACTCCAGAAGACTGGGAATTACAAACACTTTCCATCTCCTTACTGAGTGAATTGAGAGAGAAAATGGGTAAAGGGATTCATGTAAAATTGAATGCCAGAATGGTTGATCAGGAACTGATTGACACAATCATGGAACTTACTCAAACCCATGAGGGTGAAACCATGCTTAAAATCGAGCTTTTCGATCGGGAAGAAAACATCAATGTAGAGTTGATATCTAGAAAAGTGAAGATCGATGCTAATCGTGATTTGATAAAGTCTCTGAAGCATCACGCAGATGACGCACGCTTAATTACAGCCTAATGACCAGGAGACTTTTTGAAATTTGGTTCGGAACTTTTTAATTACTTTTGATGTCTGTTCCGTGTAGAGAAGAAAATAAAACAATATATAAATGGGAAAAGCAGTAGAAATTAATGAATCCAACTTCGAAGAAGTTGTTTTGAAATCGGATAAGCCTGTATTGGTAGATTTTTGGGCAGCATGGTGTGGGCCTTGTAGAATGGTAGGACCAGTTGTAGAAGAAATTGCCGGAGAATATGCTGATTCGGCAGTGGTAGGTAAACTAGATGTAGACAACAACCAAGATATCGCTATCAAGTATGGTATCCGATCTATCCCTGCGTTGCTATACTTCAAAAATGGTGAAGTTGTAGATAACGTTATAGGAGCTGTGCCTAAAGCTGTATTGACCAACAAATTGGAAGCACAAATTGGTGCTGAAGCCTAAGACAGACACTAGATTTTACACGACAGATATCAGACTCTTTCAGAGTCAAAATCTTATAAATAGATACAAAGCCCCGGCTATTGCCTGGGCTTTCTCATTTACCGTTCTTCCAAAAAATCAACAATCGAGGAACAATAGAAGCATTTTAGAGGTAGAATGAATTATAATTGAAACACACTTCGAAATAGAACCAAAACACCCTATGAAAAGAATTTTCACTGTCCTTTCACTTATTCTCATTTCCATTTCGTCAGCACAAGCCCAAAATCGCGACCTCAGATTCAATCTCAATGAAGATGGAAGCCAATACGTAAAAGCGACCTTCCTGAATCAAACATGGGTACGATGGACTCAAAACAACCCTGGTACATTGATTGATGGTTATGCCAAAGACAATGCCTTCGACATAGGCCTGAGAAGGACCCGTATTCAGCTCTTTGGGAAAATATCTGACAGAGTATTCTTTTACACTCAGTTTGGGCAAAACAACCTTAGCTATCTCGGTACCAGAAAACAAGGACTGTTTTTTCACGATGCCATTGGTGAGATAGAAATAGCTAAAGACAAATTTTCTGTTGGTGCGGGACTAACCGGTTGGGTAGGATTCCTCAGATACTCCTCTCCTTCTATTGGCAGTATTCTTACGATGGATGCTCCACTTTATCAGCAATCTACCAATGATATCAGTGATCAATTTGTAAGGAAATACAGTATTTATGCTAAAGGAAAGCTAGGCAAACTAGACTATAGATTTGCACTGTCGAAGCCTATGAGCATTACCCAATCTTCGGTTCAAGGAACTACTCCTGGGCCGAACTCCTTGTTCTCGCCAGAACCACTAAACTTACAGACCCAAGGATATTTTAAGTATGAGTTTTTAGACTCAGAGTCTAACCTTACTCCTTATACAACCGGTTCTTACTTAGGGTCCAAAAATGTATTCAATATAGGAGCAGGATTCATTTACCAGAAACATGCCATGTGGCACACTGAGAACAATGGAACCTCTATCGTTTACGAAGACCTAGCACTATTTGGAGTAGATGTATTCTATGACCGAGTATTAGATCCGGCTACCAAAACAGCTATTACCGCCTATGCAGCAATTAGCTCAAACAACTACGGAAAGGACTACGTGAGAAACCTTGGGGTAATGAACCCAGCCAATGGCGGTGGCACTTCTTTCAATGGTGCAGGCAATTCATTCCCTATCAATGGAACCGGGACTTTGGGCTATTTTCAAATAGGCTACTTAATGAAAAGTGACTTACTGGGAAGCCTGGGAACTCTTCAACCCTATGTTGCCTCACAACTCGCCAGCCTCGACCGACTAGATGATACCATGAGTATGTATGAGTTTGGTATGAACTGGTTGATCAAAGGTCATGGCACCAAGCTTTCTCTCAACTATCAAAGCAGACCTGTTTTCAATCAGAACAATGCCAATGAGTTGGTGTCTACTGACAGAAAAGGGATGGCAGTGCTACAACTGCAGGTGTCTATATAAATTATAAAGGATTTACTTCAAGTATTTAAAAATCAAGGCTTCACTTGTAGTGAAACCTTGATTTTAAATCCAATACTATCTCGCCATATTTCCCAGGAAGATAGCATTCAAAAAGAGCTTGTTTGTTCCATACCACATGCCCCTGAAATTGGGATTGTCTGCAAACATAATCACGTTTCCTCCCCCCATTCTACTTGTAATCAATGAGGCTGTTCCTCCAATTGCTTTCAGATTATCTTTATGCACATACCCGGCTAAAAGTGGGTTCTTAGTGTATTTAACAACCGTACTATAAGGGTTAGAACTAGGTGCCATAAATATGGTGTGATTTCTGTAAACAGGCAGCTCTCTGCTGGTATAGCCGAAAGCCAACGGGTGTGTAATATCCACATCTGTCATATACATCGAGCCACCAATGGCATTGGAACCGCCAAAGTCTCCTGCGGTAACGTAGTCCATTCGCTCAGGTGTTTCTCTTTGTGGTCTATCTGCGAATTTCTCGTTGACAAACTTCGATGATATGGCCCAGCTAGTAGCATTTCTTAGCGTGATCAAAGTTCCTCCCTCTCTTACCCATTGCTTGATTCTGTCCACTGTACTCTCACCCAAAGAAGAATAGAAACCAGAAGGTAGAATCAAAGTGTTGTAGCTACTCCAGTCAATTCGGCCAACATTGTCGGTTGAAACTTTGGTGATAGGCATTCCTACTTTGGAGTCCATCAGGTGCCATACCTCTCCTGCCTCATAGCTACTGGTTCCAGGACCAATAAGCATAAGCACTTTAGGTTTACGAATGGTCTGGAAGTTTCCACTACCTAAATCGATACCGGTAGTACTATAACCAGTTTCTACCGGGTATGCCTTAATTCCAGCCAATTCAGTGGCTTCATCTACATAGGCCTGAACCAGATTAGGATTCACCTCTTGCCTGGCAACGGGTATCATTAGGGTTCCGTAACCAAA
>JABXIP010000249.1 GCA_013373005.1 Cytophagia bacterium
ACAGGCTTAGCCATAAGTGAATATGTAAGCAGACAAAAACCTACATTATCGATAATCACAGCTGAAGGAGCCTTTATTGCCGCAGATCAGGATAGTTCAGAACAATTTGAAAAGAAGTTCAACTTCACAGAAGCGGAAGAAACAGCAGTTATTGTTGGCAATATCTCTACTACGGCTCCTAACATCATTGTTCAATTGATAAGCGCCTCCAGCAAGAAGGTTATCAAAGAAACAACCGAGCGACAGTTCCGATTCTCATACCTTCCTGCCGGCAGATATATGGTACGAGTGATTAATGATACCAATCACAATGGCAAGCTAGACATCGGTAACATTCTAACTAGGGAAGTTCCTGAAGATGTTCACTACTACTTCGATACCTACTATAAAACGAAGGTAATTGAGGTTAGAAAGAACTGGGAAGCCACAGCCAATATCAGTTTTTAACCTGTTAATAACTCCGTTCCTAATTGTGGATTCTATTAAGCATATCCACTACCTATTCCTCAAAGACTCGACTCCACAATTAAAATGGCATCCATTCACATAATATCACGAACCAATCCACAACAACCTTTGTAACTAATACATATTCACATTATGGTATCGTTATCAACAAAGATTTATAACTCATTGAAAATCCATAATATATAATGACATAAACTGTGAATAACTATCTTATAATTCACTCTATTTACACACCTGTATGGGATAACTTCAATTAATTGACTTATCCACTTTTACACAGGCTTAATAGAAATAGTAAATAATTATATAATATATAATATAATATATTAGGTATGTGGAAACTGTTAATAAGTGTAAGAAGTCTGGTGCTGGCAGCTTTGGTCGTACTATTTTCTGCGACCACTTTGGACGCCCAATCCAACGACCCGGTAGATATTGCTGAAGAATACTTGAGCCAGGGCGAAGTAGAAAAAGCCAGGGACCAATTCGAGAAACTGGCCAAGAGCAGACAGTACATTCCACGAATTCACGATTCTTATTTTAGCCTTCTGCTTTCTGAGAAAGATTTTGATGAAGCAGAAAAATATCTCAAGTCAGTACTAAAACAAATGGATGGTAGCTTCAGGTATGCCATAGATATGGGAGTTCTGTATAGGTCGATGGGAGAAAATGAAAGAGCTAGTAAATACTTGGATGATTTGATAGATGATATTGTCAAGACTGAGGATGCCAATTTGCGAAGGAACAACGTGAGTATCTTAGCCCAGATGTTCTTCCAGAAAGACTTCAGAGATAAGGCGATTAGAACATATCAGAAGGGACGAGAGGCGTTTGGTAATAGCGATCAGTTTGCTTTGGATCTAGCAACAGTCTACCGCGTGATGAATGAGAAAGAGAATATGATTACCGAATATCTCAGATTCTCTAAATCACAACCAAGAAATGTTGGCTTTGTTAAAAACTCACTTCAGAGATACTTGACCGAACCTGAAGACATGGATACACTTGAGATTGTCCTCTATGACTTTATTCAGGAAGAAGCCGGTAATCCTATTTTCAACGAATTGTTAGTTTGGACTCACCTACAACAAAAAAATTTTTCGGCTGCCTTACGGCAGGCTAGAGCCCTAGATAGAAGAATGGCTAACAACGGTCAGAACATTTTAGAGGTGGGAATGATAGCCTTTGAAAATGATGATTTTAAAAGTGCATCTCAGGCTTTCGGATATATCATGTCAGATTTTCCAGATAGCCCAAATCAACGCTTGGCATTACGCTACTCTCTCTTGGCGGAAGAAGAGGTAATCAAAACGACATATCCAGTAGATAAAGACGCTGTTCGAAACCTAATTGTCAAATACAACCAATACAAAGAAGAATCGAGAGATATTTTCTCTGCGATGGAGGCTCAGAGACGAATAGCTTTGCTTCAGGCTTTTCAACTCAATGAAATTGATACTGCCATCGCAACACTTCAGGATTTAGTCAGTCAACCTGTTGGTAAACACAGGGTCTTGGCTGAAGCTAAAATGGATCTGGCAGATATTTACCTTTTGGATCAACAGCCTTGGGAATCTATTCTGTTATATGGTCAGGTAGAAAGAATGTTTAAAGACGAACCGCTAGGCTATACTGCCAAACTAAAAAGTGCTAAACTTTCCTATTTCAAGGGCGAGTTTGAATTGGCCCAAAGCCACTTAGACATTCTCAAGCTTGCAACCTCAAGAGAAATTGCCAATGATGCGCTTGATCTTAGTATTTTGATAAAGAACAATACGGTTTTCGATACCACAGATGTGGTCATGCAGTCCTATGCGAATGTGGAACTGATGATTTTCCAGAATCACCAAGAAGAGGCATTAGTTGCCATGGACTCAATGTTAGTTGCATATGAAGGTCACTCTATTTCTGATGAGGTACTCTATCTAAAAGCCCAAACTCTTAGAGAGCTAGGCCGGTTTGATGATGCATTGGCTTCTTTGAAAATCATCAATGAAAAATATTACTACGATATTTTAGGTGATGATGCTCTTTTCCTAACCGGTGTGATTCTCGAGCAAGACTTAAATAAGCCTCAAGAAGCAATGACAATCTACTCAGACTTGCTTACTAAGTTTCAGGGAAGTATTTATGTGGCCGAAGCAAGAAGTAGGTTCAGAGAACTAAGGGGAGATTTCAATAACTAGTAATGGCACAGTCCTTCAACAACCTGAGAGTCGGAAAGAAATTCAAATTGACTAATTTTGGGGAAAAATATGAATTTGAGATACTAGAAATTTTCTCAGACGGAAATTGTCAGTTGAAAGACATAAATACACTGGAAGAATACAGACTTTTTGACTTGATCCTCTTTGGCAAAGGGGAGGATTTTGACATTGAACTACTTTAAGTAAAAGTTATTCTTTTAGCATTTACAGAAATATATTTCTGAATACTCTTATCTTTTTAATACCTTCGAGATTACTCAACTAGGGACGACCTAACCAAAACAACCCTGAAATGGACCTCAAAAAGTCTGTATTAGTAATTATCGTAGGTTTTGCCTTTTGGGCACAACCATACACGTCTTATTCTCAAACTGAACAACAGATAAAGCAAGAACTCGATAAAAGAGGAATTGATACCTACGAGGAAGTTCAGGCAGAATTGCGTAAAAGAGGAATGTCTGAGGATGATGCCCGAAGACAAGCTCAACTCTATGGAATAAACTACGATGAATATCTAGCCAAATATATTCTGAAACAGAAAAGTTCACAGAGCACAGTTAAGCCAATTACCAATGTAGAATCTGAAACAGTTGACTACACTGTAGAGGAAGAGGATAGAGTAGACCAAATTGAACCGCAGGCTCCAATAAAACAGTCTAAAGGTGGATTACCTTATTTTGGGTATGACGTATTTAATAGTAACCCTTACGCCAATCAGCAAGGGCTAGTGGGAAATATTGATCCTGGTTATATCATCGGTCCGGGTGATGAACTTAGGGTTTACTTGTGGGGTGAAGCAGAATTTCAATTTGAAGGTCAAGTAGATATCAATGGAAACATATTTATTCCTAATGTAGGACAGGTATTTGTTTCTGGAACAACATACAGCAGTCTTCATGAAAGAATGAAGCAATATTTGTCAAGGTTCTATTCCGGTTTGACTAAGTCACCGGCTGCCATATTTCTTGATGTGTCTCTGACCAAACTTAGACCTATTCGAATTATGGTTATGGGAGAATCGAAAAACCCCGGGTCTTTACTTATTAATTCTTTTGCCACAACCCTTAATTCAATTTATGCCTCAGGTGGGATTAAAACAACGGGGTCTTTGCGTGAAGTAAAAGTCTTTAGAAACAATAAGTTTGTTTCTAACATAGACCTTTATGATTATCTGATTAAAGGTGCCGTCTCTGAGGATCTTCGTTTAATGAGTAATGATGTTATTTTCATTCAGAGTAGAATGAATGCCATTTCCATTCAGGGTGAAGTAAATAGGGAAGGAATTTATGAATTGAAAGGAAATGAAGGACTTATTGATCTTATCGGTTTTGCCGGTGGCCTTAAGCCGTCTGCTCATACGCAGTCAGTTACAATAAAAAGAATTAAACCCTTGATTGGAAGGCCTAAGGCCACATTCGATCGTGAGATCATTACTCTTGATTACAACGAATTGCTGATGGAAGGAGTAAACTTCCGACTCCAGGATGGTGATGAAATAATCTTCGATAGGATTCTTGACAAGTATAATAACTTGGTTACAGTTGCAGGATCGGTATTCAGACCAGGTCAATATGAGTTTACAGAAGGGATGTCAATCGGAAATTTGGTTGAATTGGCTGGAGGCTTAAGACCCAACACTTTCTTCGAGAAGGTGGACCTTTTCAGAAGAGATAGAACCGGAGAACTGAAATTTCAAACTTTCAATCTAACGGAGGTTTTAGCAGATAACTCTCGGATTGATTTATTATTACAAGCAGATGACTCCTTGAAAGTCTATAATACCGAAGAGTTAAAAAGCCTTGAAACTGTTTCAATTGAAGGCTTCCTGTCCGAGCCAAAAACGGTGCTTTGGAGGGAGAATCTTACCCTTTATGATCTAATATTCATGTCTGCTAATGTCGAAGATTTAGAGTATCAGAATCGTATACTCACTAGCAGAGCAGACTTATTAAGATTTCAAGAGGGTAAAACGGAGTATCAGGTTATTCCATTCAACCTAGATAATGTACTAGATAGAAGATTCAATGCTATATTGAAACCTAAGGATAGAGTCATTTTATACAGCAGAGATATTAATGAAGTACTAGATCAATCTGTAACAATTAGGGGAGCAGTAAAAAATGGAGGCAGGTATGCATTAACAGATAGTATGACTATCGAAGATCTGATTCTTCAGGCCGGGGGTTTTGTTCGTACAGCTTTCAGAGATTCAGTTACTGTTACGAGAGAGAATTTTGATTTTACAGGGAATTTGATTGCTCGGGTACATAAGGTATCAACCGATATGGATTATTTACTAGGCATGTCTCCTGAATCTAGCAATACATACTATTTGCAGCACAATGATAATATTACAGTGGATCTAATTCCTGGTTCAGATGAAGCAAGAGAAGTTAAACTTACAGGTGAAGTTAAATTCCCTGGGAGTTACTTTCTTAAAAGCAAAGGTGAAACCCTTAGGGATATAATAGTACGAGCTGGAGGAGTATCTCAAAATGCATATCTAGATGGGGCTAGGCTTTATAGAAATGGAAGGCAAATGGCCTTTTCTCTAGATGATTTGTTAAATAAGGATGATGAGGACTTCAACTTAATCCTTCAGCCTTATGATAGCATCCATGTGCCAGAAGCTTATTATACAATTAGGGTAGAAGGAGAGGTTATGAATCCATCACTTCAGAAATACAAACCTCGCCAAAATGTAAGAGCATATGTAAAAGCAGCAGGGGGAAAGACTAGGAATGGTAGGAAAATATACGTAACCAATGTCAACGGGTTTACAGAAAAAATAGGTTGGTTTAAAAACCCTAAACTATTGGACGGATCTATTGTTACTGTTTCCGCAAAACCTCCAAAGGAACCAAGAGAACCAGGTAAATTTTTAGAGAATTTCGGTACAATTGCTGCTATAATTAGCTCTACACTAACCACCATCTTCTTGGCTCAGAGACTTGATTAAACTCCCCTAAATAGTTTTAAGCATTCAGTTAAGTATGAGACTTTTAAAAAAATAGTATGCATGCATAACAAATTTTTTCTAACTTCGTAACCCTTCAAGGAGAATATGAAGAGAGAAGAAACCGTAGATCACCATATAAAAACTTGCTGGCACGCCATTTACAGAATGTATAATCAGGAGGCGGCCAAGCATAGCAGTACAACATCTCAGGCATTTGTTGTATTAAATATCGATCCGATAAACGGTACTCCAGCTACTAAGATTGCTCCTTTGATGGGGCTTGAGTCTCGCAGTCTCACCCGCATGCTTAAAAGCATGGAAGAAGTGGGAGTGATTTATAAAGAGAAGGATCCTACTGATGGCAGATCTGTACGCATTTTTTTGACGGATTTAGGAAAGGAAAAAAGAAGAGTTTCTAAAGAGACAGTAATCCTTTTTAATGAGGCTGTTCGTCAAACGATTGCACCAGAGAAGCTGGATGCTTTCTTCGAAGTCATTACTAAGATTAATCAAATAGTTGAATCGAAAAATATATTCAAGTAACGATGAAAAAGGCCATTAAGAAAGTTGCAGTATTAGGTTCAGGGGTAATGGGCTCCAGAATTGCCTGCCATTTCGCGAATATTGGTGTTCAAGTGCTTTTACTGGATATTGTTCCGAGGGATTTACCCGAAGACAAACAAAAGGACAAAGCAGCTCGAAATAAAATAGTCAATGATGCACTTGCATTTGCTCTGAAGTCTAAGCCCTCCCCAATTTATGATCTGAATTTTGCCAAGCTGATATCCACTGGAAATTTTGAGGACGACATGTCTAAAATTCAGGATGTCGATTGGATTATTGAAGTGGTTGTTGAGCGATTAGACATCAAGAAAATCGTCTTTGACCAGGTTGAAAAATATAGAAAACCGGGCACGCTTATTACTTCGAATACTTCTGGTATTCCTATGCATATGATGTGCGAAGGTAGAAGTGAAGACTTCCAAAAGCATTTCTGTGGGACGCACTTCTTTAACCCACCCAGGTATTTGAGATTATTGGAAATTATTCCTGGTCCGAAAACCGACCAAGATATCATCGATTTCTTGATGCACTACGGAGATCTTTATCTCGGTAAGGAAACTGTGCTTTGTAAAGACACTCCTGCCTTCATAGCGAACCGTATCGGAATTTACGCCATCATGTCGGCAATGCACACCATTGAAGACATGGGTTTAACAGTGGGTGAAGTGGATAGAATGACCGGTCCGCTGATTGGTCGTGCTAAGTCTGCTACTTTCCGAACCATGGATGTGGTTGGTTTGGATACCACTGTAAATGTGGCCAATAATCTTTACGCAGGTCTACCAAATGACGAATCAAAAGACGCGTTTAAGCTTCCAAATATTGTAAAGGAAGTTCATGAAAAAGGTTGGTTCGGAGACAAGTCTGGCCAGGGTTATTTCAAAAAGACGAAAGACAAAGACGGCAACAGAGAAATTCTTGAGCTTGACTTGAAAACCTTCGAATATGGCCCGAGAACGCGAGCTAATTTCAAAGCACTGGAAGCTGTTAAGGAGGAAGAAGATCTTAAGAAACGTATCGTTAAACTCGTCAACTTTGATGATAAAGCAGGTGAGTTCTACCGCAAAACCTTCTACGATACTTTCAAATATGTTACATATCGAATTCCTGAAATTTCAGATGAGCTTTATCGTATAGATCAGGCAGTTTGTGCAGGTTTTGCTTGGAAAATGGGTCCGTTCGATACCTGGGATTTACTCGGTGTTAAGAAAGTAGTAGAGCAGATGGAAGGCATGAATCTTAAACCTGCCAACTGGGTTTACGAAATGCTCGATGCCGGAAATGATTCGTTCTACAAAATCGAGAACGGTATTAAGAAATATTATGACATTCCATCGAAGTCTTACAAAACTATTCCGGGTACCGAAGAATTAGTGATTCTCGAAAATATTCGTGAAACACATAAAGTTTGGGGTAATGCCGGAGCGTCATTATTCGACATAGGAGATGGCGTGCTCTGTCTCGAGTTCCATACTAAAATGAATGCCATTGGGCAGGAGATTATTGAGGGAATTGAAACAGCAATTTCTATGGCCGAGAAAGACTACAAAGGTCTTGTTATCGGAAATGAGGGAGACAATTTCTCTGCAGGTGCCAACTTAGCCATGTTATTCATGTTTGCAGGAGATCAGGATTTTGATGAAGTGAACTTGATGGTGGCACAATTCCAGAACACAATGAAGAGAGCTAAATTCTCTTCTATTCCTGTAGTCTCTGCTCCGTCAGGTTTGACACTTGGTGGAGGCTGCGAACTTTCCCTTCATTGCGATGCTATTCAAGCCCATGCCGAAACTTACATTGGTTTGGTAGAAGTGGGTGTCGGTTTGATTCCCGGTGGAGGTGGAACCAAAGAGCTTACCCTTCGCGTGGCAGACTCGATAGCTGAAGGAGACCCTGAGTTGAACAGACTGCAGGAGGCCTTTATGAATATAGCAACCGCTAAGGTGGCAACGTCCGCTGAAGAAGCAAGAGCGATGCATATTTTACGACCACAAGATGAGATTACCCTGAACAGAAAACGACTTTTGACTGATGCTAAAGCCAAAGTGCTTGAGCTATACGAAGCGGGCTATACTCAGCCGGTGGAGAGAAAAGATATCAAAGTTGAAGGCCGTGTTGGTTTAGCCAACTTCGAAGCAGGAATCAACGGCATGCTACTTGGAAATTACATTTCTGAGCATGATGCGAAGATCGCCAAAAAACTAGCATGGATCATGTGTGGAGGTGACCTTACATTACCTCAAGAAGTTTCCGAGCAATATCTACTCGATTTGGAGCGACAAATGTTTGTCGAGTTAACGGCTGAGCCAAAGACATTGGAAAGAATTCATTCGATTCTGTTTAAAGGAAAGCCATTGCGTAATTAATCATTCAACATTCAAAATTTAACATTCAAAATGGATGCTTATATAGTTGCAGGATACAGAACAGCAGTAGGACGTGGAAAGCGAAGCGTTTTGAAAAGCGTGCGCCCCGATGATATGGCTGCTGATGTGATAAAACATTTGGTCTCTAAAATTGACGGGTTCGATCCGGCAAGAGTAGATGACTTGATTGTTGGGAATGCCGTTCCGGAAGCGGAGCAGGGAATGCAAATGGGAAGAATGATTTCATTGCTTTCATTGCCAATTGGTGTGCCGGGAATGATCGTAAACCGCTACTGTGGTTCTGGTTTGGAAGCCATTGCATTGGCATCTTCCCGAATTCATGCAGGAACTGCCGACTGCATTATTGCCGGTGGAACAGAGTCCATGAGTATGGTGCCAATTATGGGTTTCAAGACAGCCTTGAATTACAAATTGGCCACTGAGCACAAAGACTACTATTTGAACATGGGTCTTACGGCTGAGCAAGTAGCCAAAGAATTCAATATCACTCGTGAGGAAGCTGACCAATTCGCACTGGAATCGCACCAAAAAGCGATTAAAGCACAAGAAGCTGGTTTGTTCGATGAGGAAATTGTGCCAATCAATGTAACGGAAAAGTTCGTAGATGCTTCAGGCAAAATGGCCGAGAAATCTTATACCGTAGATAAAGACGAAGGACCAAGAGCAGATACCTCTTTGGATGTATTGGCTGGACTTCGACCTGTATTTGCGCAAGGCGGACAAGTAACTGCGGGTAATTCTTCTCCGGTTTCTGACGGTGCCTCATTTGTGATGGTGATGTCTGAGAAAATGGTGAAAGAGCTAAACCTTGAGCCAATTGCCAGGATGGTTTCTTACACGGCCATGGGTGTTCACCCTAGAATCATGGGTATTGGTCCTGTAGAAGCAGTGCCGAAAGCATTAAAGCAAGCAGGTTTGAAACAGTCCGACCTAGACTTGATTGAATTGAACGAAGCTTTCGCAGCGCAGTCATTAGCGGTAATCAAAGAACTCGACTTCGATAGAAGCAAACTGAACGTGAATGGTGGAGCTATTGCTTTGGGTCACCCGCTGGGTTGCTCAGGAGCCAAACTTTCTGTTCAGCTCTTCAATGAAATGCGAAGACGTAAATCCAAATATGGTATGGTAACCGCTTGTGTTGGTGGAGGCCAGGGAGTTGCAGGGATTTATGAGTTTTTGAATTAGATCGTATGGCGTACAGAGATGTGCGTATTGCGATTAATAAACACAATAGACATGCACAATTATAAAGAACTGAAGGTTTGGCAAGAGGCCATTGATTTAACAGAGTCGATTTATTTAGTCTCAGCGAAGTTCCCTTCAGAAGAAAAGTTTGGTTTGACCAGTCAAATCAGAAGAGCATCGGTATCTGTTCCTTCCAATATAAGCGAGGGTTCAGGCAGGAATTCAAAAGGTGAATTCAAGCAGTTTTTGGGCATAGCAAATGGGTCGTTATGTGAAGTTGAGACTCAGTTAATCATTGCCGAGAAATTGAATATTGTAAATGAAAGTGAAGAACTGGAAGGGCTATTCGACAAGATAGATCACATTCAAAAAATGATCTTCAAGTTAAAGAACACATTGAATTAGTCGCAATACGCACTTCGCAATACGAATTACTAATGTCAACAACAGCAGAAACCAAAAGCATCAAAGGCGGTGAATTCATCGTCAGAGAAACAGAAGCAAACGAAGTCTTTATTCCGGAAGAGTTTTCTGAGGAACAGAAGATGATGGCGCAGGCGTGCCAGGACTTTATCGACACGGAGATTGCACCAAATGCCGATCGTATCGATTCGATGAAAGAGCCAGACTTAGTTCCGAACATTTTCAAGAAAGCCGGAGAGCTGGGTCTTTTAGGAATTTCAGTTCCTGAAGAATACGGTGGAATGGGCATGAGCTTCAACACCTCTATGCTGATGGCAGATATCATTGGTGCGGCAGGTTCATTCTCTACCACTTATGGTGCTCACACGGGTATCGGTACTCTGCCGATTCTCTACTACGGTACCGAAGAGCAGAAGCAGAAGTATTTGCCGAAACTAGCGACTGGTGAATGGGCGGCTTGCTATTGCTTAACCGAGCCCGATGCTGGTTCCGATGCGAACTCCGGTAAAACCAAGGCTGTACTTTCAGCTGATGGCAGCCACTATAAAATCACTGGGCAGAAGATGTGGATCTCGAATGCGGGATTTGCAGATCTGTTCATAGTCTTCGCGAAGATTGAAGACGACAAAAACCTGACAGCCTTTATAGTGGAGAAAACCTTCGGTGGAATTACCATGAATGAGGAGGAGAAAAAGATGGGTATCAAAGGCTCATCTACTCGTCAGGTATTCTTCAACGACTGTGAGGTTCCTGCAGAAAATATGCTTTCAGAAAGAGGCAACGGATTCAAAATTGCGGTGAACATTTTGAACATCGGCCGTGTGAAATTAGGTGCTGGTGTATTGGGCGGATGTAGAACCGTTATCTCTCAGGCCACTAACTATGCCAATGAGCGCAAGCAGTTTGGAGTTTCAATCTCCAGCTTCGGAGCCATCAAAGGCAAGTTGGCCGAAATGGCAACCAGAACTTATGTAACGGAGTCTTTGGACTACCGTGCTGGTCAGAATATTGAAGACAAAATCAATGA
>JABXIP010000053.1 GCA_013373005.1 Cytophagia bacterium
AGAAAGCTCTCCAATGTAGCGTTTATTGGGCATCAGAATAAAGAAGGAGTAAGAAGAATACTGAATATTACGGATGCAACTTATGTCTCTTTCGCCAATATTCCGGTCCTCAGCACCAATAGCCCAAACAAACTATTCGATAGCCTGGCTGCCGGTAAATTGACCATTGTTAACTCTCCTGGATGGACTAAAGCACTAGTGGAACAATACAAGTGTGGGTTCTATGCCGATCCAGAGCAACCTTTAGATTTTATTAAAAAGCTTAGGCCATTTCTGGAGCAGGAAGCTACTTTAGAAAGCTACAAAATTAATGCTCGCCAAATTGCCGAAAAGCTATATTCCAAAAGCCTGCAGATAGAAAAGCTAACTAAAATTCTCAACAATGAAAACCAACTAAAGACTAGCGAGAACGAGGTCTATATTTCGACTTAGTAAGAATTTTCTGAGCATCAGTTTCCTTCATCAGGTCAACAAAGCTAATGTCTGTTTCTTCCTGATATGCCTTTACAATCTGCCAGCCCAACCACTGACCTATTCTTCCAGGAGCTCTTCGATCTATTTCCAGCACATTAGGCCGCTCGTCTATATAGCGAGTGATGTGTGTAGGCTGCTCGCTGTAAAAGAGCTTCTCTTCCAGAAAGTGATTCCAAATCACTGCCTCGCTCACAGTTGCATTCGCAATATCCTGACTTGTGTATCCCACAATAAGACTATCAGGCGTGCATGGTAACATCTGCTTGGCAAAGGCAAAAGCCTTCCCGTAATATATCATTTCATCGAGCACAGTTCTCTTTCCTTCACCCGTTGCATTGTAGGGTAGTGACATAAACTGCATCAACTGAGGAGCCAGATGATCAGGTGTGAGCCTTTTGAGAATGTAATCATAAACATTAGGCCTGTAGGTAGCCTCTTCACCCAAATAGTAGTCGAGCCCTATGACAATCAAAGAATCAGATAGGTAGACATCTTTACCAAAGGCGGAGTAGACAGCCTGAACTTTTGGGCTCTCAAATTCAGGGTAAAAGCGCTTTAGTCTGGCAAAGGCCTGGTCTAATTCATAAGCTACTTTCTGAGCACTGATAAGACGAAGGGTTTCCTGATATAGTGTATCTACATAAGGGTTTTGGAGTAGTTGAAAATTCTCCTCTAACAGGTCTTCAGGCGTCTGAAAATTGAAAACAAACTTGAAGTATTCAAACTCTGAAGGATTGGCCTGCAAGTAAGTGTCGATAGTAAGCGTAGAGGTTAAATCTTCAATAGATGATGTATTTAAGAGATCGAAAATATCCCTTAAACTTTTATCCCGCTTCGCATTTAGGTACTCAAAGGTGAGATATTCTCTAATCTCCCGGTTTTCATCCAACAGTTCCTGAAAGTTTTCAAATGTTCTCGATTTAAAAATGGCCTTGACCTTAGGTATCTGAGTAAACTTCAATACCTCATTGAGAAAGGCCTCTTTTGGTACCAAATCAGCAAATCCAAAGAAGTAATCACGAATAATGGGATGAGTTTTGAAGAAATTGGTCAACTGCTCTCTGGTCTCAATACCGTATATTTCATGAGTCAGATCTTCAAAATCTAGCTCGACATCAATATCAGTTAAGTCAACCTCATCGTTACAATCATCATTGGAACAGGCCACAAAAAACAGCACGATTAGCAAAAAAGACCAGCGTTTCAACATCCTCATTTTTTAATTGACAAAACTATTCATTTATTTTATCCCACATGAAAAAACACCTTTTCTCTGCTGTTATTGCCCTCCTTTTAATAAACACAGCAAACGCGCAAATTGATGACTACAGGATAGGTATCACAGTAGGTCCAACGTTCTCCTATAATAGAAGCCCTAATGAAGGGAGCAACACCTCTGTAGAAAAGGATGGATCTGCAGTAAAATTTTTATTAGGAGCCTTTGTAGATATACCATTTAAGGATAATTACTACTTCCATGGAGGTATTAACTATGCCACCAAAGTCACTAAAATAACTGTTACCGACCCAAGGTTTCTTGGAGGACAGCCAGACAGTGAAAGGTATGATCATGAGTATCTTCAGGTACCATTGCTCGTCAAGCTATACACCAATGAGGTGTTACTCGATACCCGCCTATTTTTTAATTTCGGACTTATACCGGAAATAAGATTGAACACAAGTACCGAAGATGCTGGGGTAATGTATATAAGCAAATTCCAGAGCATAGACTTGGCAGGTAATTTTGGAGGGGGACTTGAAAGAGCCATTGGAGTGAATACCAATGTATTTGCTGCTCTCAATTTTAACATAGGCTTCTTGAATCAGGTCAATGAACAAAACCCGATTTATGATGACATCAAGGTAAAGAACAACATGTTCGCCCTGGAGATTGGTATTAAGTTCTAACAAAAAACCCCAACTCATTGCTGAATTGGGGTTCCTATCTATTTCGAATATCTCTTAAGCTTTTAGCTCAATTTCTTCGCCCATTTTGTTGTAGAATACATATTGATTCAGACCTAGTGAACTGTCTTTCTCCAATTTCACCCAAGTGTGATACTTTCTATACCACTGCCATCTCTTAGAGAATACCCCCTTAGTGAAATAGGCAAATAGGAATGGATGAAGTGTTACAGTAACATTCTTCTCATTCTGAGTGGTAAGAATATATTCCAGATTCTTCTCAATGGTATCTGACACGAGAATGGTTGCACTCACAGTTCCAGTACCCTGACAAGTAGGACAAACTTCTCTTGTAGTAATGTTCATCTCAGGTCTTACCCTTTGGCGGGTAATCTGCATTAAACCAAACTTGGTAAGAGGAAGAATTGTATTCTTAGCTCGGTCGGTGTCCATGAGATTCTTCATCTCTGCATAAAGCCTTTTCTTGTTGTCAGGCTTACGCATATCAATGAAGTCGATGACGATGATGCCACCCATATCTCTCAGTCTCAACTGACGCGCAATTTCCTTTGCAGCCTCAAGGTTTACAGCCAGTGCTGTAGACTCCTGATCTTCGCCTGCATTAGATTTATTACCACTATTCACGTCAATAACGTGAAGTGCTTCTGTGTGCTCAATAATCAAGTAGCCTCCTTTTGGAAGACTTACTGATTTACCAAAGAGCGACTTCAACTGCTTTTCAATACCAAAGGCTTCAAAAATCTTAGCCTTGCCATTGTACAGCTTTACAATCTTCTCTTTGTCTGGAGCAATCTTTCTGATATACTCCTTAATCTCATCGTGAATCTCTTTGTCGTCAGTAACAAGACTGTCGAAAGACTCATTCAGAATATCTCTTAGAAGTGATGAAGCTCTGCTCATTTCACCAATCACCTTCTCGCGAGGTTTGGTAGCATGCAGCTTCTTCATTCCTGCTTTCCAGGATTCTTCCAGGTTTCTTAAATCTTTGTCTAGTTCGGTTACGTTTTTTCCTTTAGCTACGGTGCGAATGATGCAGCCAAAGTTTTCCGGCTTAATAGATGAGATTAAACGCAATAAGCGTTTTCTTTCCTCTCCATCGGTAATCTTTTTGGATATGTTGATGGAATTGGAGAACGGCACTAAAACCATGTAGCGCCCAGCTAACGACAACTCGCAGGTAAGTCGCGGCCCTTTTGTAGAAATTGGTTCCTTGACAATCTGAACCAGAATTTGCTGCCCTTTTGTGAGCACCTGATTCATTTTGCCTAGTTTATTGATATCCGGTTCATTCTTGAAATTGGCAAGTGAACCTGACGTATGCTTATTGGAAAGAGCCTTTTTAGAATACTTATTCAAAGACCTAATCTGCGGCCCCAAATCGAGGTAATGCAGAAAGGCGTCTTTCTCGTAACCAATATCAATAAACGCGGCATTTAAACCGGGAACAATTTTCTTAACTGTTCCCAGATAAATATCTCCGACTTTAAACTTGTTCTCATCATTATCATGATGGAACTCAGTTAAATTCTTTTCCTTAAGAAGGGCTATACGACTACCGTTCTGAGTTGAATTAATAATCAATTCATTACTCAATGTGGTAGAGGTTATATGTTAAAAATAGAACAATCTAGGTGTTTGGCACCTAAAGAAGATTACTTCTTCTTGTGTCTGTTCTTTCTTAGCCTCTTCTTTCTCTTGTGAGTAGAAATCTTATGTCTTTTTCTTTTTTTACCGCAAGGCATAATCTTAATGTTTTAATGTTTTCAATTAATTCTTTCCAGATACTCATCTGCAGCGGTCAGAACCTGCTCAGAAGCATCTAATGTTTTTACTTTCTCGAACTGTGCTTTAGCCTTCACTAATTGTCCGGCTTCATAATAACACACGCCCAAAAAGAAGTTTCCTTCTATATGGCTGGGATAATAGTTTACAAGAGCCTGGAAACGCTCAATGCCATTTTCAAACTGACCGGTTTGAATGGACATTCTTCCCATACTCATAAGCGCTTTTTCGTTTCTTGGGTCAATCTCAATAATTTCCCTCAACATCATAATTCCCTGCATCGGTGCCGGACCGGCTATATATGTCATAGCCATGTTATGTTTAGCATCCAGATTGTCGGGTTGCTGCTCGAGTACTTTTTCGTAAGCTTCTCTTGCTTTTTTTCCCAGTAATGTCACTTTTTGCTCATCTAAGGCAAACGTAAATGCCTCAAAATAAACATCACCAGCCTTTTGCCAGTGTTCAATTTTATTAAACCTTTCTGCGAACTGGCCTGCGTAATACGCGGCACTATCGTACTGGTTAATTTCCATGAATACCCTCATAAGTGAATCTAAAGCCACTTCTGAAGGTTGCATATTGCCATTCACGAATAACTGACCTTTCCAGTGGTCAATTTTAGGTTGAATTTCTTCAGGCACCTCAGAACTATGATCCACCACTCCTCCCGGAGCTGTCTCATCTAAAAATTCTGCAGGTGTTGCATTATCATTATCTACCACTACCCGAGGTAGGCTATAGATGCCTATTACGGCCGCAATGGCAACAACAATGAGAATTACCTGATTTCTATTCATAAAGCCCAAAGGCTTTTATTAACTATTTGCAGCTTTTACTTTAGAGCTAGACTTAACTTGCTCTATAAAAACCTTTGAAGGTTTAAAGCTTGGCACAAAGTGCTCATCGATAACAATAGCCGTGTTCTTAGAAATATTACGAGCAATTTTCTTTGCCCTTTTCTTATTCACAAAGCTTCCAAACCCTCTTACATAAATGTTCTCACCCTCAGCCATCGAATCTTTAACCACAGCAAAAAGAGTCTCAACAGTTGTAGTAACATCAGATCTATCGATACCTGTTTTGTCCGCGATCTGATTGATAACATCTGCTTTAGTCACTGTATTCTTCTTTTAATTGATAAAACTTTACAAAAAACTTATTCTCAGTTATTTTGGCCTGCAAAATTAAGGGATCAGGTCTAATTATAAAACCTATTCCTAAAAAATTCTATCGCTTCCTACCTAAAACCAAAGCCAAAACCTTGGATAGAGAAATATTTGTAAATCAATTAATTAGATGGTACGACCATCAAAAGCGCGATTTACCATGGAGAAGGACGAATGACCCATATAAAATTTGGCTATCCGAAATAATTCTTCAACAAACGCGGGTAAGCCAAGGTATGCCATATTACCTAAAATTTATTGAAACTTTCCCTACTGTTAACGACCTGGCAAAGGCCTCAGAACAAGAAGTTTTAAGATTATGGCAGGGTTTGGGCTATTATTCAAGAGCAAGAAACCTTCATGCCTGTGCAAAAATGGTGGTGGATCAATACAAAGGGGAGTTCCCCAAAACATTTGATGAACTACTGAAATTGAAAGGGATTGGTCGCTATACTGCTGCTGCCATTTCTTCAATGGCCTTCCATCAGGTTAATGCTGTTGTTGATGGCAACGTCTACCGTGTACTTTCACGAGTCTTTGGCATTTATGATGACATTGCAGATACAAAATCGGCCAAAGTCTTTGAAAAGCTTGCCAATGAATTGATCCCTGAAAAGCATCCGGGCGAATACAATCAGGCAATCATGGACTTCGGAGCCATTCAATGCACTCCCAAAAGTCCATCTTGCGCCATGTGCCCATTCTCTAACCAATGCTATGCCTTTAACAAAGGAGAGATTGAAGCGCTACCGGTAAAAAGTAAAAAGGTAAAAGTGAAAAAGCTTTACTTTAGTTATTTAGTTTTTGAACATGAGGATGAACTACTGATGCATGAGCGTGAGGGCAACGACATATGGAAAGGGCTTCATCAGTTCCACCTGATTCAATCAGAGGAGAACGCAGGTAATGAATCTATTCTCAAACAGGCTTCTGAATTAGCGAATTTTGAAGTGCAGGACATCTCGGAAGAAGTAAAGCATGTTTTAACCCATCGCCAGATTTTTGCACGGTTTTTTAGGCTTCAGGTGAATGATTTGAATACCTTTGTTGATATTCGGAAAGAATTGAATCTGAAGGCATACACTCTCAAACAGATTCAGGAGTTGCCAAAACCCATTCTTATTGAGAACTATTTGAAAAAAGCCTTCTATTAGTTAATTTCATTCAATTCAATCTTTAAATATTTAATGTTATGGCAGGAGTAAATAAAGTAATTCTCGTTGGAAATTTGGGCAAAGACCCTGAGGTTAGACATTTGGATAATGGCCGTGCTGTGGCCAATTTTTCATTAGCTACCAGTGAAACCTATAAGAACAAACAGGGAGAAAGAGTTACTAATACAGAATGGCATAATGTTGTGCTTTGGTCGCCTCTTGCTGAAATAGCAGAGAAGTTTTTAAAAAAGGGTGGCCAAGTGTATATTGAAGGGAAGTTGACTACCCGTTCCTGGGACGATCAGGATGGGAACAAAAGATACACAACCGAGGTTGTTGGTCGAGACTTGACCCTATTGGGAAGCAGACCGGATGGCAGTAGTTCTGGAGATAGTGGAAGCAATATGGCAGAAAGCCCTGTTTCTAACATTCCTGAAGACGATACGGACGACCTGCCGTTCTAATGTGGGACTAAACAAAATATTTTGGAAATAACACCAGACGAACCTGAGCCGAGTTTAGCGCTTATTTTACAACTCCTTGAGTTGAGCACTCCATATCTGGTTTTCAATGTGCTTGCCTTTATATTGCTGATCATTTCTTCAGCTTTAATATCGGGATCGGAAGTAGCCTTCTTTTCTTTGGATAGCAATCAGCTAACTACACTGGAGAAGGAGCAGTCTGTCACCAGCCATTCCATACTTAAATTACTTCACAGGAAGCGATACCTACTAGCCACTATTCTTATTCTGAATAATCTGGTTAACATCGCCATTGTTACCATTTCTACCTTCTTTACCTGGTCACTAGTTGGTACTAAGACAACAGAAGGCATTGTGGTGGTTACCTTATCTGCCGTTGTCACCTTCGTTATCCTTTTCTTTGGTGAAGTTGTGCCCAAAAACTTCGCCAATCAGCATAACGAGAAATTTGCTCGATTTACGGCTCGGGCGCTTACTTTTTTAGAGAAAGTTTTGCGCCCTGTTTCATGGCTACTAATTACCGTAACCAACATCATTGAGAAAAATGTGGAAAAGAAAGGGGTAGACCTTACGGTTGACGAATTGAATCAGGCCCTGGAAATTACTACAGGTGATGATACCACCGAGGAAGAAAAAGGAATTCTGAAGGGCATCGTGAATTTTAGTACCCTCTCTGTTCGTCAGGTGATGAAATCGAGGCTGGACATTACGGCAGTAGATATAGAATTGGACTTCCATGAATTGATGGATAGAATCAACAAAAGCGGGTTTTCCAGAATACCGGTATACAAAGAAACCATCGATAAGATTGAAGGAGTCCTCTACATTAAAGACCTCATCGCTCATGTAGATAAAGACGATACTTTTGCCTGGCAAACGCTGTTGCGTCCCGGCTACTTTGTTCCGGAAAACAAAAAGGTAGATTCTCTGCTCAAGGACTTCCAGGAACAGAGAGTACACATGGCCATTGTAGTCGATGAATATGGTGGTACTTCGGGGCTCATTACCCTTGAAGATATTATTGAGGAGATTGTGGGTGAAATCAATGATGAGTATGACGATGAAGACATTGCTTTCAACAAGCTCGACAGCTCCACTTATGTGTTCGAAGGAAAAACAAGTCTGAACGATTTCTGCAAAATTATTGGCGTAGAGCCATCGGAGTTCGACCCTGTAAAAGGCGAAAGCGAGTCACTTGGGGGCCTTTTGCTGGAAATTGGAGGTAAGCTACCCAGGGCCGGTGAAAAGATTGAATTCGGCAGATTTTTGTTTACCATTGTGGCCGTAGACTTAAGACGCATCAAACGCGTTAGAGTATTGATAAGACCACAGGCTTAGTGAGGAGAATAATTAATCTGATTTTTGCGATTTCCTTTTTGGGCATCTTTCTGATGAGTTGCGAAGAAGTTTATCTTCCTAAGCCCAAGGGCTATAACAGAATTGACCTACCTGAGGCCAAATACCAGATTCTTCCAGATACCTTCCCATTCAAGTTTCAATATTCAGATTACTCCATTCTTTCTGCGGACGATTCGCCCAATGCAGAGAGGTATTGGGTTAACCTGACTTACCCAAAGTTCGATGCCCTCGTTCAGCTTACCTACAAGAGCCTGATTGATCCGAAAAACAAACCGGAGGTCTTGCTCAACGAAGCATTCGAACTGGCTATGAAGCACAATGTAAAGGCTTATGGCATTGAAGAAAGTCTGATTCAGATTCCGAACGGACAAGTAGCCAGTATCACGGAGTTGGAGGGAGAAGTGCCTACCCAATTTCAATTCTTCACTTCAGATAGCACCCATCATTTCTTTAGAGGTGCCCTGTATTTCAACACCGCTACTAAAAACGACTCACTCGCTCCCATCATTGAGTTTATCAAAACAGATATGATTCATCTATTGAATAGTTTTGAGTGGAAGTACTAACCGTACCCCATCTAAATCTTCCCCTTAGTAAGGGGAAGACTTTGCAGTGAGCTAGAAGTTGCCACACCTTAAAAACAGACTCTTTTGATATTCTAAAAAATGTAGCTTCCACCTCGGCCCTCAAGGGTGAGTGATGATGCTATGTCCCCTTTAGGGGATTTAGGGGTGTTTTATTTTTATTCCGAGCATAGTCGAGGGGTCAGCCAAACCTAAATACTATGCTAAATCAAAAGGGCATAAGCATTACAAGTGGTTAAAAACCACTGTAATTAAAACACGCAATTCCTTTAGCCCACGGATTAATCCGTGGGCTAAAGGACAAAAAAATCCCGCAATACGAGTAGCGTATCAGCAATCTCTATTAATTTCATCCGATGCCTGCATTCTTCGATACAAGCATAGAGTTCCTGAAAGGAGTTGGTCCGCAGAAAGCTGCCCTCATTGGCAAAGAAATGGGGCTGTTTACCTATGGCGATTTGATTCAGCATTATCCCTTTCGTTACGAAGACCGCACACAATTCCATTCCATTGAAAGTGTCCATGCCGATATGCCCTTTGTACAGATCAAAGGTCGGATCACCAAAATGGAAACGGTAGGAGAAGGCAGAAAGAAAAGACTTGTCGCTCGCTTCGAAGACGATACCGAAGCCATGGAGTTGGTCTGGTTCAAAGGCATACAGTGGGTAGTAAAAAAGCTAAAGCTTGGAGTAGACTATGTGGTGTTCGGTAAGCCAACGGTTTTTGGCAGAAAAGTGAACATTGCTCATCCCGAGATTGAGATCCTGACCACCCAAAACGAAAAAGCTGCCTTTCTTCAGCCGGTGTATCATACTTCAGAGAAGATGAAGGCCAAGTACATCGACTCGAAAGCTGTTTCGAAGATGATTCGGCAGGTAATGGTTCAGGCAGAAGGGCAGATTTATGAAACACTGCCGGAAAATCTGCTGCAACAATTCAGCCTCATCGAGAAGAAGTACGCGCTTTGGCATATTCATTTTCCGTCTAATCAAGAGCTGCTTCAAAAAGCACAGTTCAGGTTGAAGTTTGAGGAGTTCTTCTTCACTCAGCTCAAGCTGCTGAAAATGAAGGTGACCCGAATCGATAAATTCAAAGGACAAATCTTTAATGATTCGGCACTACTGACCGAGTTTTATAACAAGCACCTTCCGTTCGACCTCACCAATGCGCAGAAGCGGGTGATCCGTGAGATTTATCTGGATATGAAGTCGGGCAGGCAGATGAACAGGCTGCTTCAGGGCGATGTGGGTTCTGGTAAAACCATTGTGGCTTTTATCTGCATGCTGCTAGTGGTTAGCTCGGGAGCACAAGCTTCCATGATGGCGCCAACGGAAATTCTAGCCGACCAGCATTACGAAGGATTGAAAGAGTATGCCGACTTACTGGGTATCAAAATCGCTAAGCTTACGGGCTCATCGAAGGCTGCAGAAAGGCGAAAGATTCATGAGGCCTTAGAGGATGGTTCGCTTCAAATACTCGTGGGCACTCATGCACTCATTGAAGACAAAGTACAGTTCCGAAACCTCGGACTGGCCATTATAGA
>JABXIP010000468.1 GCA_013373005.1 Cytophagia bacterium
CGGCTGGTTTTTTCATCGAGTACAGACTGCATAATCTGTGAGCCGTAAACGAAGATGAACATGTAAATCATAAAGCCCATACCATAGCCAACTGCATAACTGAGGCCGCTATTACTTTCTTTGGCTTCTCCGGTTTCTGTTAAGTTGTAGGTATCTAAATTAACGTTGGCCTGAAGACCAGCAACAACGTCTGCATCTAATCCTGAACGCTGAAGTTTAAGGTCTTTGATACGCCTTTCAATTGCTCCATCAATAGACTCTAAAGTTCTAAAACTTGGGTTTGTTTTCGAATAGAACTCAAATCCCGTAAAGCTTGTCACCGAAATATCACTCAAGTCTAGCTGCGGAATGTAAAGAAGTCCAAAGGCACCAGCATCTTCAAATTTTGCTTTTTGATCTGCCAAGTCTCCTGAAACAAAGGTGAAATCGTAGCCACTCACATTGAACACCCCTTCGAAATAGCCACTTTCATCTAATACATGAATCTCGTCATGTCTGGAATCTTTATCGCGAGTAGCGAAATAGGCGATCGTAAAAATAATAGCCGGAATGACCAGCGGAGTCAAGATGGTTGCCAAAAGAAATGACTTCTTCTTTACTCTGGTTAAGTATTCTCTCTTAAGAACTAGGAATATCTGATTCATGACTGGCCTCCTTTCACTAAGCTGATGAAAATATCGTTGATAGATGGAATGACTTCAATAAATGAGTGTACTTCAATTTTGCTGATCAGCTCTTGAAGCAGCACATTTGGCGACTCTCCATTTTTGGCTTCAATAGTAGCCTTATTCATACCGAGCTCTGAAGTATCTTCTTTCAGAATTGAAACAGTTGTACTCTCCTTCAAATCGCCCTTATAGATCACCTCATACTGGTTCAGCTTGAATTCATTCTTAATTTCTTGCTTCTTACCATCCAGAATCTTCTGCGACTTATTGATAAGTGCAATATGATCACAAAGCTGCTCCACAGATTCCATTCTGTGAGTTGAGAAAATGACAGTAGCTCCCTTTTCGCGCAGCTCAAAAATCTCATCCTTAATAAGGTTAGCATTTACCGGGTCGAAGCCGGAGAATGGTTCATCCAGAATAAGTAGATCCGGCTCATGAAGTACAGTAGCGATAAACTGAATTTTCTGAGCCATGCCTTTAGAAAGGTCCTCCACTTTCTTGCCGGCCCACTCTGTAAGCCCAAGTTTTTCTAACCAGAACTTGATCCGTTTTCTCGCCTCTCCGCTAGAAAGACCTTTGAGTTGAGCCAAATACATAAGCTGTTCACCCACCTTCATCTTTTTATAAAGACCTCGCTCTTCAGGTAGGTAGCCAATTACTCCAATGTGCTTCGGATCGAGCTTTTCACCATTGATGAAAACCTGACCCTCATCGGCCATAATAATCTGATTGACAATACGGATGAGGGTAGTTTTTCCCGCTCCGTTAGGTCCCAAAAGCCCAAAAATGGACTGCTTTGGAATGCTGATGCTGACGTCATTCAAGGCAGTATGCTCTGCATAGCGCTTGGTGACATTATTCGCCTCTAGAATGTTCAAATCGGTTTGAGTTTTAGTTGACTTAAATTAAGAGCTTTTAAACCGGAAGTGAAAAAAGCCCATACTAATTTGAACAAAAGCAATGAGCTGCTCAGCACTATTCGCTTAAGCGGAACATTGAAGCCGCATGTGGAATATGAAGTGCCTGAGTTTAGACTACTTGTTGTTGAAAATAACGCTACCCATGGAAAGGTCTATGTTGAAAGTAAGCACGTTTTGGGCATTGGGCGAATAGCTTGAGCTTACGAAAACATTCTCTTTTACCTTTTCAAAACCTGCCGGTATTTTGAACTTGCGGTAAGAAGTATCCTTCATTCTCACTATTACGGGAACATCTTCAATTGGCAGGTTAATGGTTAGACTACCAGCACCTACACTAGCCCAAATGTCACTTGGCATTTGCGGCTGATCATCGAAGTCTAAAGTAAGGTTACCGAAACCTACTTCGGCCAAAATATTTTTTGCTCGTGCAAGATCCAATCTTTCAATCTCAACATCACCCATGTCAACAGACACTATCAAAGTATCCATTTCCATCCTGTTCTGAATTTTTGAAAGGTAACCAACTTTCACATGAGCGTTACCTGAGGTAATTTTGCAGCTTTCTACCGCGATATCTGAAAGATCTATATAAGCCTTGCCCACGCCATAGTTCAGGTCTAGTATATATGGCCTATAGTCTGTGAAATAGATATTCCAGTAGTTTTCTGAGTCGGTAGTCTTCTTTCCGAAGATCTTGGAAAGTTTAGAACCGAAGCCTTCCTTTCCATTGTCTTTGAGGTTGAGCCAGGCATGGAGGGTATTTCCTTCCATTTGCTCACCAAAATCAGAGGTAATGAACTCTTCATTATGGTTGCCCATAATATTGATGGGAGTTTCACCCATACGGGTACGGATTTCGCAGGTGCCTGAAGAGGCCTTTAAAGAAAAGTGAATCCTTTCGCAAGACTCATCACCTTCAACAGTGAAGTGTTTCTTTGTCTGTGCCAGCCCTTCTATTCCAACTGCTCCTATGATGGCTAACAGAAAAAGTATTTTTTGCATGCTCTAGCTTACGGTTTGTATAAAGATTGGGTTGCAATCCTATGTAAACCGAATAATACGGGTTTTAAGCGGAAATAGTTAGGGCTTTTTTATGAGGGAAGAAATCGTCATTCAGAGTGGAGCGGAGATTCTTCTAAGTGATAAGGAGATTCTTCGGTCGTCCCGAGGCATCGGGACTCCCTCTGAATGACGAATTAATGATGGGTTCTCTAGAAGAACTCTTTAATCTTCTCGAAGAAACCTTTTTCTCCTTTGCCAGGAGCAGGGGCAAAGTTTTCGGAGGCTCTTAGTTTTTCGAGCATCTCCGTTTCTTCTTTGCTTAGCTTCTTAGGCGTCCATACATTCACATGAATCAGCTGATCGCCTTTGCCGTAACCGTTGATGTCTTTGATTCCCTTGCCTCTTAAGCGAAGAATCTTTCCACTTTGGGTTCCCGGATCTATCTTAATGCGTACTTTTCCGTCAATAGTAGGCACTTCCATGCTACCCCCTAAGGCCGCATCTACAAAGCTTACATAAAGGTCGTAGACTACATTGTTTCCGTCACGCTTCAATTGCTCATCTTCAATCTCTTCGATTACGATCAACAAATCACCAGGAATGCCTCCGCCTGGGGCCATATTTCCTTTGCCCGACATGGAAAGCTGCATGCCATCACCAACACCCGCAGGAATCTTAATCGGAATCACTTCCTCTTTCATTTCCAGACCTGTGCTATCTACTCCCGGAGGACGATGGTCTATGGTTTTACCTGAACCACTGCAGGTAGAACAGGTGCTTGCAGAAACCATTTGGCCGAGCATGGTATTCACCACTTTCTTCATTTGGCCGGTTCCACCACAAGTGTTACAAGTTTTGAAAGTAACTCCGTCTGCATTCAACAGTCGGTTTACTTTAATCTTCTTCTCAACACCGTTGGCAATTTCTTCCAGTGTCAGCTTGAGCTTGATACGAAGGTTAGAGCCTTTGCGCTGTCTGCGACCACCACCGCCACCAAAGAAGCTTTCGAACGGACTACCGCCACCACCAAAAATATCTCCGAATTGAGAGAAGATATCTTCCATGTTCATACCACCGCCCTGGCCACCGCCAAAGCCGCCTCGCATACCATCATGGCCAAAACGATCATACTGGGCACGCTTGTCTTTGTTGCTCAATACATCGTAGGCTTCGGCAGCTTCTTTGAACTTGTCTTCAGCAGTCGGATCGTCCGGATTTTTATCAGGGTGATATTTGATAGCCAGCTTACGATAAGCCTTTTTCAGCTCCTCTTCAGTAGCTGTCTTACTTACTCCTAAAATTTCGTAGTAGTCTCTTTTTGCCATACTAAGCTCCTATCACCACTTTAGCGAAACGAATTACCCTTTCTCCCAGGTAGTAACCCTTTTCAACGGTATCAATAATTTTTCCTTTCAGCTTTTCGTCTTCTACAGGAAACTGAGTGACAGCCTCATGAAGATCTGCATCAAAGGCAGTTCCTTTTTCGGTATCCATCAATTTCAAGCCTTTAGACTCGAGCGTTTTCATCAGTTTGGTTGAAATCAGGTTGAAACCTTCTTTCACCGCCTCAATATCTTCTTGACTTTGGTTCGCCTTATTGGCGCGCTCAAAATCATCTATCGTTGGAAGCAACTCTACCATCAAATCAGAAGAAGCCGTTTTGATGAGATCAATCCTCTCTTTGGCATTTCTTCTTCTGAAGTTTTCAAATTCAGAGTAAAGCCTCAAGTATTTGTCTTTTGCCTCTGCCAATTCCTGCTCCAACTTTTCTTCGGTAGAAACTTCTGCTTGCTCCTTAGTTTGAGATGCTTCTTGCTCTTCTACCATTTCTTCAGTTGCAGTTTGGTTTTCAGCTTCCAATACTTCGTTCTCTTCTTGACTTTTGCTTGCTTTCTTATCCTTTGCCATTGTTACACTTATAAACCTCGTGCCCATGAGCAATTTTTTTGCCAAGCAACACTATTGTGTCATTATGGCATAAAGCTGTGGGCAGCTCGAAATATGATGTCAGCTTATTGATTAATTCTTTTCCAAATCAGGTCTTTCAACTCCTGCAAACCCATTTGGGCCACAGAAGAAATAAATACTGATTCGATGTCTTTCGGAAGCAGTTCTTTCATCTCCTCCATCATTTCCTCATCGAGCATATCGCATTTAGAAATGGCTAGAATTCTCTCTTTGTCGAGCAATTCAGGATTGTATTTTCTGAGCTCTCCCAACAGAATATCGTACTCCTTTTGAATGTCGGCAGCATCGGCCGGAACTAAGAATAGGAGAATAGAATTTCTTTCGATGTGTCTCAGGAATCGGATTCCCAAACCCTTGCCTTCTGCCGCCCCTTCAATGATTCCTGGAATATCGGCCATTACAAAAGATCGGTGATCTCTGTAAGGCACTACTCCAAGATTAGGCACCAACGTGGTGAAAGGATAATCTGCAATTTCAGGTTTGGCAGCAGAAACTACCGATAGCAAGGTTGATTTTCCGGCATTCGGGAAGCCAACCAAACCAACATCGGCCAAAAGCTTGAGCTCTAGCACCATCAGGTTTTCCTGACCCGATTCGCCCGGTTGTGCAAAGCGTGGGGTTTGGTTGGTAGCAGTTTTGAAGTGGGTATTTCCCAAACCTCCTCTACCACCCGGAAGTAATACTACCTCCTGGCCATCTTCGGTGATTTCAAAAAGAAACTCCTCTTCCGGTTCGGCAATTTTGGCAACAGTACCCAATGGCACATCTAGAATGATGTCTTTACCATCGGCTCCAGTACTTCCATGGCCACTTCCTCCTTCTCCGTTTTCTGCAAAAACGTGCTTCTGATAACGAAGATGAAGCAAAGTCCACATCTGCTTGTTACCTCGCAGAATAATGTGGCCACCTCTACCGCCATCGCCACCATCTGGACCACCTTTCGGCACGTGCTTTTCCCTACGGAAATGCACTGCGCCTGCACCACCGTTTCCTGAACGACAATAGAGTCTTACGTGATCGATGAAATTGGAACCTGCCATGATTTGATATTAACAAAAAAGATGACCAAAGTGGTCATCTTCAATCATTTATAATTTCAGATATTCTTAAACGTGTGCATTGATAGCAGAAGAAATTTCTTCAAAAATACTATCGATTGTACCCACACCATTGATTTTGCTTGCCTTACCCTGGCCTTCATAAAATGCTGCCACAGGTAATGTTTTATTCAGGTATTCCTGAATTCTAACATTGATCTTTTCCTCATTCTGATCATCAGCTCTGCCTGAAGTCTTTCCTCTTTCCAGAAGTCTTCTTTTCAACTCATCCTGAGGAACATCCAACATAACCATACAGGCAATTTCGGTGTTATGATCTGAGAGTAATTGATCAAGCGCTTCAGCCTGAGCTACAGTTCTAGGGAAACCATCGAAAATAAACCCTTTGGCACCTGTATTAGCATTCAGGAAGTCTTCTACCATTCCGATTACTACTTCGTCTGGAACAAGCTTACCATTATCCATAAACGATTGAGCCTTCTTCCCCAACTCGGTTCCCTCACCCAAATGCTTTCTGAATAAGTCTCCTGTTGATATATGTTTCAGCCCGAATGTTTCTATAATTTTCTCGCTCTGCGTTCCTTTTCCCGCACCCGGAGGGCCGAACAATACTAGATTAATCATGTAATAGATTTTATAACAAGGCCACAAATATAATCATAATCGCTACTCGTGCTTTAATTGATAGATATCTTTCAGATTTCTACCTAATCCATCGTAGTCGAGGCCATAACCAACTACGAATTTTTCGGGGATTTCAAAGCCTGTATACTTTACTTCCACGTCCCTTTGCAAACAATCAGGCTTGAGCAAAAGAGAAGCTACTTCTATCGATTTTGCACCAAGGTTTTTCAGCTGATCCACAATGGATTCCATGGTAATTCCTGTATCCACAATATCTTCCACCACTACAATATCTCTGCCTTTTACTGAGTCATTGAGGCCTATGAGTTCTTTGGTTTGACCTGTAGTTTCCATGCCTTGATAGGAAGTCACTTTCATAAAAGTAATTTCTGCTGGAATATTTACCGCCTTCATTAAATCGCTCGCAAACATGAAAGCTCCGTTAAGAATCCCTATGAAAAGCGGTTTTGTATCCTTCAGGTTTTGGCTCAAACTGCTCCCAAGCTCCTCTACTTTCTTTTGAATTTCCTCCTCAGCAATGAAGAGCTCAAAAGTCTTATCATGTACGGTAACAGTTGGTTGGGGCATCACAATTTTTCCATCAAAACCGAATATAACTGAATCATGCTGGAGATGTCGTCTTTATGCACGATTTCATCCGGGCTATGAACATTGTCTTCGGGAGCCCCAACAAAACACCAATCGAATGGATATGGCGCAGACTGAAGCTCCTTGCCATCACTTCCTCCGGCACCTTCAACCTCCAACTGATATGAAATACCAGATTCCTCAGCGATATCGATAATTTTATTGACGAACGATCTCCTCGGGATGCTTCTATCACGCATGGAAATAGCTACTCCTTCACCATGAACCACACCTTCGGTAATCCAGGTAATGTCTGAAATGAGCGATTGCATCACTCCCCATTTTTCGGCCATGTACTTAGCCAAATAAGCTACAGAGCCTCCACCATGTTCTTCCCAACAAGAGAAAACAATGAGTCCATTTTCCAAGGTCTCAGCCACCTTCAATGCATTGAAAACCCCAAGACGATTGTCTAAATAGCAAGACTGCACATAGTCCTTGGTTTCACGGAAATCGCATTTGAAAACCAATTCCGTTCCACGTTGAATAGCTCTTGGAAACTTGTAATGTATGTCTCCATCGTTCTCAACCAACTCACATTCTATGGGCCCAAGCTTATCTTCTCCCACCAATGTATAACCGGTTTCAGCCCTTGGCCCTCCGATTGGAACTAGCTGATCGTGATACCTAACTGTGAAACCAATGCTATCCATATGAGCATAAATGGCCGTTTTCGGTGTTCCGAACTTCAGCATGAGACAGTCTTGAAATTCCGGACCATGGATAATCTCAGGCTGAACCTTCCAGCTGGATTGATGCTTTTTCACATAGCTCAGGAGAAAATCTTTCATGGCCACTTCATTGCCTGAAGGAGCATGAACCTCGCAGAGTTGTTTCAGCAAAGAGAAGTCGAGCTTTTGCATGATGCAAAAATAGTGTTCGACTTAAGAATATTAGTGAGGGGCTGAATAAAAGTATAAATTGTCTGTGATTTTCAAGAGCATGTTCATTCTAGATCAGCAAAGTTCAATAGCCTGTCAGTACCTGGCCGAAATCAGGGATGTTAATGTCCAAAAAGACCCATTGCGCTTTCGTGCCAACATGAGAAGACTCGGGCAATTATTGGCCTATGAGATTTCTAAAAGCATGGACTATGAAGCACGGCCGATAGAAACTCCTCTTACTAGCTCACAAGCAAATTTTCTAAAAGATCAGGTTGTGGTCATCAGCATATTGCGAGCCGCATTACCCTTTGGCCAAGGATTTCAGGATTTATTCGACAGAGCCGAATTCGGATTCATAGGTGCTGCCAGGCTGCCTCATGAAGCAAATGAACCTGTAGAAGTAGCGCTGGATTATCTTGCCAGTCCGCAGCTAAATAACAAAACCGTAATTGTAGTAGACCCTATGCTGGCAACAGGTAAATCTCTTGTAAAAAGTATTGAGAGCATCTTGAAAAATGGCACTCCAAAAAATCTTCATATTGCCACAACCATAGCGGCACCGGAAGGCGTAGAGTACTTGAGAGAGAATCTCAACACGCCATATAACCTATGGTCATGTGCAGTTGATGAAAAACTCAATGAAAAGTATTATATCGTGCCCGGATTGGGGGATGCCGGAGATCTAGCCTTCGGTGAGAAATTGTGAGTGGATGATTCTGGAGATAATCGTTTTAATATTAGGTTTAGTCTTATTGATTCTCGGAGGAGATTTGCTGGTGCAAGGTGCTTCCAGAATAGCCTTGAGATTCAATGTAAGTTCCATGGTTATTGGCTTAACCATAGTAGCCTTTGGAACCTCTGCACCTGAATTGTTAGTAAGCCTCAATGCCGCCTTCAAAGAAGCTCCAGACTTCGCCATGGGTAATGTGGTGGGTTCCAACATTTCCAACTTAGGTCTGGTTCTAGGTATTACCTGCCTCTTCGGATACATTCCCATTCATAAAGGAACTGCAGCCCGCGATTGGCTTACCGCTATGTCAAGCGGAATATTACTTTTCTTCTTTGCTAGGGATGGAAAGCTCATTTTATGGGAAGGGGCAGTACTCTTCGCCTGTCTTATAATCTACCTGATCATTCTCTTTGTTAAAACCAGAAAGGATCAGATTAGACTGGACTATAGCATTGATCCTGAAAAGGACAATCGCTTTGAGAAAACGAAAGACTTCTTCCTCCTGATTCTCGGTGGTGCCTGTCTATATTTTGGGTCGAACTGGTTTATTGATGGCGCTGCTGATATTGCAACTGACCTGGGCGTTTCACAAAGAATTATTGGCCTGACTATTCTAGCCATTGGCACGAGCCTTCCTGAATTATTTACTTCTGTAATTGCCGCCAGAAAAGGAGAAACTGACCTAGCATTGGGCAACCTGCTGGGCTCAAACATTTTTAATGTCCTCTCAATTCTTGGCATTACCAGCATGATTCACCCGCTTGATATCAATGAGATCATCATTTCGAGCGACATGATCTGGATGTTGGGAATCACATTATGCATCCTTCCACTTATGCTTCTCCGTAAAAGATTAGGAACACCATCAGGTATTGTTCTGTTAGTGATTTATTCACTCTACATGGTGATGATTTTAAAGTAATGCTGGAAGAGGTTATTAAGTACTTGGGCATCTATTTGTTGGCTTGTTTAAAGTCGATTTTTCCTCCATTGTTAGGTCCGGCTGCAGGGATGAGTAATCTTGAAATTATACTGATAACCATTGCCGGCTTAATGACCAGCGTAGTACTTTTTACCTTCTTAGGTGAAAAAATTAAGACTCAGGTGCTGCCCATTTTCATCAAAAACCCAAAGAAGTTTTCCCCTAAAAGCAGAAGGATGGTGAGAATCTGGAAGAAGTACGGAATCATTGGCGTGTGCTTTCTTACCCCGCTGATTCTTTCTCCTCCGGGAGGAGCCCTTTTGGTCTCATCGGTTGGTGCTCCCCGCAAACAGGTTTTCCTCTATATGTTGCTGTTCGGAATCTTCTGGTCTGTAATCTGGACCTTCTCCGTTGACTGGCTAATTCGGATTGGGTTGGTAGGTTGACACGTTACGAGGTTAAGACGTTTGGAAGTTGAAACGTTAAGAGGTTGCGAGGTTTAGAAGTTTCGATGTTAATACCATCAAACAATTATCAACCAGTCCTTTCAACTTCAACACTTACAAACTTTAAAACTTCTCAAACCTACTCCTGATCCTCATCAGGTAACATCTCAATATCCTGAATCAGCACTCTTTTGGAAATGGCCTGACCAGTCATAGTTGCGGCTAGTCCTCCCATAGCGGTTTCTTTGTAGCGCGTTTCCATGCTTTGACCTACTTCGCCCATGGCCTCCACGCATTCATCCACCGGAATTACTCCGCTTACATCTGCTAAAGCTATTTGTGCCGAACTATTCGCAATAGCTGCTGCACTGGCATTTCTGACCACACAAGGCACTTCAACCAA
>JABXIP010000035.1 GCA_013373005.1 Cytophagia bacterium
AAAGCTGCCGCTGTTAACTCGGGCGATGTGAGAATCAGAGGTTTGAGAGCAGGTGGAATCACTCCCTATATCATGAAGTTAATCTTTGGCTGGAAAAGGCCTGGCAATGGTATTCAGGGCTTAATGTTTTCTGGAATAATAGAAGAAGTAGGTGCCGAAGTAAAAGACTGGAATGTTGGCGATGAAATCTCTGGAAGTTCCGGTATGAAAATGGGAGCTCATGCTGAATACCTAAAAATCAAGGCAAACCAGAGAATACATCTAAAACCAGAGAATGCCACTTTTGAAGAAGCTGCAGCCATTATTTTTGGTGGTACAACTGCACTTTACTTTTTGGAAAAAGCAGGAATTGAACAGTTTCAAAAGCCGAACATATTGATCTACGGTGCCACAGGCTCCGTTGGGACCTCTGCTATCGAAATTGCCAAGTATTATGGAGCAACTGTTACGGCTGTTTGCAGTGTGCGCGGTGAGGCCCTTGCCAAATCATTAGGTGCAGATGCTATTGTTGATTATACCAAAGAGGACTTCCGCCAGCTGAACACGCAATTCGATATCGTTTTTGATGCAGTAGGAAAGATTAAAAAGAAAGACGCTAAAGCCATTCTCAAGCCGCAGGGAAAATTCTGTACAGTAGGCGGTATAGACGTTGCCAAAGAAACTGGCGGTCATCTAGCACTACTCAAAAAACTATTCGAATCTGGAGAATTACATGCAAACATTGATAAAACTTATCCTTTAGAAGATATTGTTGCCGCACATACTTACGTGGATTCTGAGCGCAAGAAGGGCAATGTGGTGATTAGCATTGGCTAGTGGGTATTGAGACGGGTGTAGAAATACTGTTTTTGATAACGTCATTGCAAGGAAGTTACAACCGCGGTAATCCCCCTATTGGTTATCGTTTAATTAATATCAGTTGATGGTACATGGTTTCCGGTGCTCAGTGTTTAGTTATTTGGTCAATCAGTTGATCAGAAAACAGAAAGCAGAGGTTTAACTCTTTCTCTTAACGTCATTGCGAGCCATATTCTATGGTTCAAACACTTCCAGATTCTATTAATGGCGCGGCAATCCCCCGATTAGTTATCAGTTAATTAATATCAGTTGATGGTGCTGAGAAATTGAAAATTTCGAATTGCCAATCGAAAACTCTTAATTCTTAATTGCTAACTGATATTTCTTAATTTACATGATGCTTCGCTTCTTCAGACGTATCAGACATAAGCTTATGGCAGAAAATAAAATTGGTAAATACTTTCTTTACGCTTTAGGTGAGATCATTTTAGTGGTTTTAGGCATTCTGATCGCGCTACAAGTGAATAACCGAAACGAAGCCAAGAAAGCGCGAGCACAAGAGATCATCTTATTGGAAAATATCAAAAAAGACCTCAATCTAGACACACTAGACATTGGCTTTAATCTCCAGTACCATAAGGCATTTATTACAGAGGAAAAGAAGTTTCTTAATTTCTTGAATAGTGATCTAATTCAACCCAGTGATCTTATTGATTATAACGGTGCTTTAAGTGCTCCATTGGTGATCGTTTTGCACGAATCTACTTTCACTAATGTTCAGAACAATGATATAGGGCTCCTGAGCAATAATGAGCTTCGCAAAGAGATCTCACGATTCTACGATTTCTTTAACAAGGCGATTCAAAAAGTGGAAAATGACAAAGAAGTTTATGAGGCCTATACGCTTAAACTTCCCTATTTTTTGAAATATTTCAAGTTAGACCCTGACGCACCTCCAATGGTTCTTTCTAATCCGAATAGTGATGATTATTATAATCCAGATTTTCAGAAGCAATCTATTATCATCGAAGATATTCCTGGTGCCAAACAGGATGAGGCTTTTAAGATTGTAATGAATGAGAGCATCTTCTTCCGCCAGATCAAGATCGATTTTTATATCGACATGGTCAATCGCATCAATGAGCTTAGCCAAAAGATCGATCAAGAATTAGAGATACTTGTTAATTAGTTATCAGTAATTAATAATTGAGCTCTCTTAATTATTAATTTCAATAATGATCCGCTTCTTCCGACAAATTAGAAAACTGCTCTTGGAACAAAATAAAACAAGTACTTATCTCAAATATGCCATGGGCGAGGTAGCTCTAGTCATGATCGGTATTCTACTGGCACTTCAGGTGAACAATTGGAATGAAGATCGAAAACTTAGGAATATTGAAATCAAACTATTGAAGGAAATGCTGGTAGACCTCCAAGACCAACATGCTGATGTTGAGTTCAACATGGAACATCATTTAGAAGGAGAAAGGTCAGGTCGAATTGTAAGAGAAGCATTACTCAATGATCTACCATTCCACGATTCCTTAAAAACCCACTTCCAACAGGCATATAACTTCACCATACTGAACAATCGAAGAAATGCTTACAATTCCCTGCTATCTCAGGGCATTGATTTAATCAGCAATGACAGCCTCCGCTCCTACATCTCCAAATATTACGAGCAGGGTGTACCCTTTCAGTTAGAAATCCAACAAGTTACAGTCGACTTGATACGCAACACCTCTGTAGACCATCTTGAACTATTCAAAAATATGAATTGGAATAGTCCGCTTGAACCTTGGGATTATGAATCGCTTAAAACAAATCGCAAGTATATCGCATGGCTTGAATTTGTTAACAGCAATAAATCCTTTGAAGCCAGTGCTTTTGAGAACCTTAAGATAAACAACGAAAAGCTCACAAAAGACATCATTGAAGAGCTAAAAAGAATAGAGTAATTGGGTGATAGTGTAGGGTTATTGATTAAATGTAAAAGTTGATACTGAACTCTCTTTCTTATAATTATTAATTTCAGACATGCTCCTCGTCTTCCGAAAAATCAGACATGCGCTTATGCAGAAGAATAAAGTCACTACTTACCTACTCTTTGCTTTTGGTGAAATAATTCTGGTAATGATTGGAATTTTGCTGGCACTTGAAGTGAACAATTGGAACGAGCAGCAACAAAAGAGAGAGTTTGAAAGTCGCTCACTGGTCGAGATCTACAATAGCTTGAAAAGCGACAGTGCTAGAATCTCTCAATGGATCATGCCTAGACTGAATAATAAAAAAAAGGGCATAAATGCTATAGGGCAATTATTAGAAGACCGAATGAATTACCCTGGAGACTCAGTTTTTATGCAGGCCTACTATTTATTTGATGAAAGAATGCAGGTATCTATCAATTATGGCCCTTTTGAGGCGCTAAAAGGAAATGGTTTAGACAAGATCAGCTCACCAGAAGTAAGGTACTGGCTGATCGATCTTTATGAAAGCCTTTTCCCGAGACAGATCGACTTCATTAAATTAAATATAGAAGCTACAGAGCCTGTAATTCAAGATGCCCAAAGAGCCCTTTTTAGGCCAGTTGCCTTTAAAGGTGAAAGCGGCAACTACGACACTTACACCTTACCCAAATCGAAGAACATTTTAACAGAAGAACTATTTATTGAGCTATTTAGAGCCGAACAAAGACGAGCAGAAGAACTCGATAGAAGAACCAGAACAATGATGGAGGCCATTCAGAAGAGTCTGGCTTTTCTAAGAGGCTATTTTCAAGAGCAAGGAATTGAATTTGAAATAAAAACAGTGAAGGAAGTTGGTATAAGAGGCCTACTGCAAGATAGCACTAGTTTAACTAATCGGTAAGCTAAGACTATAGTAGGCAGATAAACTCAACATTCACAATTAAACATTATCTTCAGCTATGCTCTTCATTTTTAGAAAGATCAGACGCTCCCTAATGCAAAAGAACAAAGTCACCACCTATCTCTTATACGCCTTTGGTGAGATCATATTGGTTGTGATCGGTATCCTTATTGCCTTACAGATAAACGGTTGGGATGAAC
>JABXIP010000255.1 GCA_013373005.1 Cytophagia bacterium
AAGGCCAGCAAAAAACTCATTGAAAGTATTTGGTCAGAACTCTAGTCTGGGCTCGGATTTTCATTGGCCAATAGCATATCTTTGCGGCCAAATTTCGATCCATGATTTCAGTTGATGCTGTCGGTGTTGTGTTTAGCGGAAACACCCTATTTAATAACGTTACATTCAATATCAATGACAACGACAGGATTGCCCTAATGGGCAAAAATGGTGCAGGAAAGTCTACTTTGCTAAAAATTGTTGCAGGTAAGAACGCTCCTACCCATGGCAAAATATCTGCGCCTAAAGAAGCTGTAATAGCCTATCTACCACAACATTTACTGACAGAAGACAACTGCTCTGTTTTTGAAGAGGCCTCCAAGGCCTTTGCCAAAATTCAGGGAATGAAAACCAGAATTGAAGAGCTCAATCATCAGCTGGAAACTCGTACTGACTATGAGTCGGACGAATACAGTAAAATCATTGAAGAGGTTTCTGAGCTCAGTGAGAAATACTACAGCATTGAGGACGTCAATTATGATGCTGAGGTAGAAAAGACCTTGATGGGCCTTGGCTTTGAACGCTCAGACTTAAGCAAACCAACCAGCCAATTCAGCGGTGGCTGGAGAATGCGTATTGAGCTGGCCAAAATACTCCTCCAAAAGCCTGACTTGATTTTACTCGATGAGCCAACCAACCACCTCGATATTGAATCGGTACAATGGCTGGAAGAATTTCTAAAAACCAGCGCCAAGGCGGTAATGGTCATTAGTCACGACAAAACCTTTGTCGATAACCTCACCAACAGAACCATTGAAATAACCCGAGGCAAGGTTTACGATTACAAAACAAACTACTCTCACTACCTGGAGCTAAGAAAAGAAAGACGCGAACAGCAGCAAAAGCAGTTCGATGATCAGGCGAAGGAAATCGCTGAAATCAGGCAATTCATTGAGCGTTTCAAAGGCACTTATTCCAAGACGCTTCAGGTGCAGTCGCGGGTGAAAATGTTGGAGAAAATAGAGATTGTTGAGGTAGACGAGGTAGATACTTCTACACTGAACATCAAGTTCCCTCCTGCTCCAAGGTCTGGTAACTACCCTGTCATTGTCGATAATTTGGGAAAGAGCTATGGAGATCATGTGGTTTTCAAAGGAGCTTCATTTACTGTAGCACGAGGTGAGAAAATTGCTTTGGTTGGTAAAAACGGTCAGGGAAAATCTACCCTGGTCAAAGCCATTATGGGAGAAATTGACTTTGATGGAACGCTTCAGGTAGGTCACAACTCCATGATCGGTTACTTTGCTCAGAACCAGGCCTCGTTGCTAGACGAAAGCCTCACTGTCTTCCAAACCATCGATGAAATAGCACAGGGAGACATCAGAACCAGAATCAAGGACTTATTAGGTGCCTTTATGTTCTCAGGAGATGCAATAGATAAGAAAGTGAAGGTACTTTCCGGAGGAGAAAAAACGCGTTTGGCTATGATTAAGCTTTTGCTTCAGCCAGTGAACCTTTTGATTCTCGATGAGCCTACCAACCACTTGGATATCCGCTCAAAGGATATTCTGAAAGACGCGCTTAAGGCCTTTGACGGAACCTTAATCTTGGTTTCTCACGATAGAGACTTCCTTGATGGACTGGCTTCGAAAGTTTTGGAATTCGGCAATCAAAGAATCAAAGAGCATTTGGAGGACATCAACGGATTCCTGCGCAATAAGAAGATGGAGAATTTGAAAGAGATTGAGCGAAAAGCGTAATTCGAGCCATTATCCCGAACGGTATGACCATGTCGCTTCTACGAAGCTCTTGGCATATCTTAGTGTAAGTCATTATGACATCAGGCTCCTCTGGAGCCATTTATTCCGCTAAGTTAAAGAGGTTGTCTCAAAAGCTAGTTTGGCGTCACCCTGAACTTGTTTCAGGGTCTTTTAAATCACCAATAGTCAAACCACGGATTCTGAAATAAATTCAGAATGACGAAATTTGGAGCTTTTGAGACAACCTCAATGTGAAATAACTATCACATTAAATGCTTCTAACCTTCTTAGAAGCGACATTTTTCTACTACTCATCATATATCTCACCTCAATGTTATTCAGGTTGATTAAATTCATCAATAAATAATTCTACCATGCTGAAAAAACCTCTTCTATTCTGGCTAATTCTCATCACTACCTTTTCAGGACTCATACAGATACAGGCACAAACTGTATTGGAAGACAGCCTGATGAATGGGAACAACTTCCAGAAAGCGGCATTTCGCCTATGGATTGGACCAGAAACCAAGGCAATAGCAGGTGTCATTGTGATAGTGCCCGGCTCGAATGGCAATGGCAGAAATATGGTGGAAAAGTCCGAATGGCAAGCTCTGGCCAATAAACACAGCATGGCTCTGTTAGCTGCCCATATAACGGATAAACCCAGCGGAAACATGGCTATCGAGCATTATGCCGATGTAAGCCAAGGCAGCGGTCAGGCCATGTTAGATGTCCTAGACAGACTTGCTGATAAAAGCGGACATCCTGAACTCAAAGAAGCTCCTTTTGCTTTCTGGGGCATGTCGGCTGGCGGTGAATTCAATTATGAATTCGCTTGCTGGAAGCCAGAGCGTGTTATCTCCTTTATCGTGAACAAAGGTGGCGTATACTATACAGCCCTGGCCTCAGAAGCCACCCGAAAAGTGCCGGGAGTATTTCTCACCGGAGAAATAGATAACCCTTATCGAAACGAAATAGTTGAAGGGATTTTTTCAGTCAACAGACGATTTGGTGC
>JABXIP010000242.1 GCA_013373005.1 Cytophagia bacterium
TACAAGGGAGTAAGGGATTTCCGATTCAATGATTAACTAATTCACTGAAGACTAATCACTATCTTAGTAGAAAGTACCACAATATGTCTAGGTCAGAAATTCAGGAAAAAATTAAGTCGCTATTGGAAAATGCAGATCAAAGCACACTGCAAATAGTTCATACTATTCTCAAAGGAAGTCATTCTGTACATCTCACTTATAAGGAAAAGGAGGTATTAAAGGATAGATTGGCCTCTTTGGAGTTGAATGAGCCCGAACTGGAAAGTTGGGCTTCAGTGAAGAGTAGGCTACTACACGAGTGAATTATAAAATCGAACTGCATCCTGAATCAGTTATTGATTTAGAGCAAGCATTTGAGTGGTATGAATTTAAAAAGAAAGGACTGGGAAAGGCTCTGGTTTTAGAGTTTGATAAGTCACTGGAAAGGATAAGACTCTACCCTCAGCACTATCAAGTCATTGACTTTGGTCTTCAAGCTGTACTTCTAAAGAAATTCCCATATAAGGTGATTTTTAAATTATTGGACTCGAAAATTGTTGTCTTGGCCATCTTCCATCAAAAAAGAAATCCGAAAAGGCTAAAGAGGAGATTGTAAAAATAATGAATGACTCAATCCACCTGATTTCTGTTTTCCGATTAACTGATAACTAGTAACTGATAATTACCTATTTTCGGATAAGTCTGTAACTGCACCTAACGTACGAATGCGAGATATCCTCCAATCATATCTAAAAAGACTCACCAACCTTTCAGGTAATAACAGGTCATTGCTTTTGCTGAAGCTGAATGTAGAGCAGTTTATCGACTTGCACGATCTGGACCATGTCAATGGAGCACCTTCCTGGCAGATCATGGAACAGCTCATCACCAGGAAGAGTAAGGTGAAACTGGTGCCTCAGTCGGATGCCAGAGATGAGCTTTCCAACAAAATTGCTGCACGATTAAAGAAGCTCAATCGCAGGGAGAAATTTCTCTTTGAGGAGTCTGGTGCCAGAGATATGTATGTGGGCTGGCCTTTTGTAGAAGGGAAGTTCAATGATGGCACTATACTTCGCGCTCCTCTTTGTTTCTTTCCTGTCGAATTGGATTTGGAAAAGGATCACTGGACACTGAGCCTGAAGAAGGAGGTAAACATCAGCTTCAATAAGAGTTTGCTTTTGGCTTTTAGCCATTACAATGAAATTCAAATTGATGAAGAGTTAGTTGAACATAGTTTCGATGACTACGATAAACATGCTACTACTTTTAAAAATCAACTTTACGAGCAGGTTTCAGAAAGCAGCATAGACATACCATTTAGCCGAGAGTTTTATGGAGAGCAGTTGGAGTCGTTCGCTAATTTGGTCAAAGACCAGTTGGAGCAAGCCTATGATATAGGTGAGTTGAACCTGAAAATGCAGGCCGTTTTGGGGCTATTTCCTCAGGCCGATTCGTATCTGGTTCCAGATTATGATTTCCTTTTGGGTAAGGAACAGTACGAGTCACTCGATCAATTCTTCGAAGAAAAGGTGATTAATAGCCAGGCTCCAGCCGCTGCCGATTTCGATCCGGAAACTTTCTTCCTCCATTCGGTTAAGGAAGATGAGACTTACACGCCTTTCCCTTTAGATGCCTATCAGGAGAATGCGCTGAAGGCAGTGAAGAAGGGGAACTCTATTGTTGTTCAGGGCCCTCCGGGAACGGGGAAATCGCAACTGATTTGTAACCTGGCTGCCGACTTTATCGCCAGAGGGAAAAAGGTTTTGGTCGTGAGTCAGAAGAGGGCTGCTTTGGATGTGGTTTACAATCGTCTGAAGGATCATGATATTCATGATTTTGCTGCACTTGTCCATGATTTCAAAGCCGATAGAAAAGAAATTTATGATAAGATAGCCCGTCAGATTGATAGGCTTCAGGAATACAAAAGGAGCAATAATAACCTCGATGCGCTTCAGCTCGACAGGCAGTTTAGGCAGGCCAGTTTGACGATAGAAGAGAATGTTGAGCAGTTAGAGGAGTACAAAGAAGCGCTGTTCAACAATTCAGAATGTGGCCTTTCCGTCAAGGAACTTTACCTGACTTCCAGTCCAGAAGAAACACACATTTCTATGGTGCAGGAATATGCCGACTTTCATTTTAAGCAACTTGACAAGTTCCTGAAAAAGCTCGATTTGTATTTCGACTATGCTAATGAGCTAGATGTAGATGCGCATCCGTGGTCTGACAGGGTAAGCTTTGCAGATTTCAAGGCGGGAGATTTACAGCAAATTTTGCTGTGCCTGGAGGAAATACCAAAGGAAGCTAAAGCTTTGACTAAAGAAGTTTCCAAAATCATTGGCGAAACCGTAGACTATGATGCATGCCGTACCATCAGTGAAAGTTTGGAGCGCCTGAGAGAAATCAAATCCTACCTGAAGAAAGAAGAAATCTACAAGCTCTTCAGGCCAATGACGGCCTTCCCCAACGCTCAAACAGAATTGCTGTGGTTGAAAAATACGCGTAACCTGCTGAACAAGTGCTTCGAAGGAAATGGGGTGGAGCAATCCATTCATTCCAACGAAATTGGAGAAGTTCAGGAAATTCTGAAGCAAAGGTCAGATGCCAAAACTTCGGTTTGGAAGTCTATGAAGTGGAGGTTTTCTAAAGAGAAACTGCGGTTAGCCAGAATTCTGGTGGCCAATGGGCTGCGCGATGATAAAGTGGCCTTGCAGGTGCTTACGGAGAAAATTGATAACCGACTGAACCTCCAGCATCAGCTCACTAAGCTGAGAAGTGTTGGTTGGATAGACTCCGTTCCGAAGACACTATTGCAAGAGGA
>JABXIP010000223.1 GCA_013373005.1 Cytophagia bacterium
AGCAGGATTTACCGGAACCATTTGATGCAGCCAGGCCATTTCCGATGCGTTGATGTATAACATACCATTATCAGGGTCTACAGCTGCTCCACCCCAATCAGCTCCACCATCGAAGCCGGGGTAAATGACTGTTCCTTCAACAGAAGGGGGAGTAAATTTATGCCCGTAATTGGCTCCTTTTATTTTCTCTAAAATGCTCTCTCTGGAGTTTGGAAGGACATCACTGATTATATCTTCAGTAAAAACCTGCCCTGAGAACGGAGGTGGTTTTACGGGATAAGGCTGTGTTTTGGAAGTGGCTTCGTTATCCAAATCTGATACAGGTACCGGTCTTTCTTCTATTTCAAAAAGTGGTTTTCCAGTCTCTCTATCGAAGAGAAAAACCACCCCATGTTTAGTGATTTGAGCCACTGCATCGATCTTCTTTCCATCATGAGTAACCGTCAAGAGGTTGGGTTGAGCAGGCAAGTCTCGGTCCCAAACATCGTGATGTATGGTCTGAAAATGCCAGATTCGCTCACCTGTCTTAGCATTCAGGGCCAAAAGTGTATTTCCAAAGAGATTATCCCCATGTCGGTTGCCGCCATGGAAGTCGAAAGCAGGAGAACCTGTTGGCACGAAGACAATTCCTCTTTTCACATCCAAACTGAAACCCGACCAAGCATTGGCTCCACCCATGGTTTGCCAGGCATCTTCAGGCCAGGTTTCATATCCGAACTCTCCCGGATGTGGTATAGTATGGAAGATCCATTTCTGTTCGCCAGTTTTGATATCGTAAGCCCTCACATGACCTGGAGCAGCTACTTGTCCTTCTGAAACCCTTGAACCGAGAATTAGCAAGTCTTTATAAACAATACCCGGAGTTGTAGCTAGAATATCCTGATTGCCAATGTCACGGTCGAGACCTTGTCTAAGGTCTACTTTACCATTTTCACCGAATGAGCTTACTAGTGCCCCGGTTTTGGCGTTCACGGCCATTAGGTCAGAGCCAGCTGTAAAGAGGATTCTCTTATCATCCCCATTCGCCCAATAAACCACCCCACGGTTAACACCTGACGGTATATTTCCATTAAATGGATCGAACCTCCAGACTTCATCACCAGTTCCTGCGTTCAGCGCTACCACCTTAAGATGCGGAGTGGTGGTGTAGAGCAGGCCATCAATAACAATGGGATTACTCTGAATCTGTGTTCTTTCGTCAAAATCACCTGCATTGAATATCCATGCTAATTCAAGCTGGCTGACATTGCTCTTATTGATTTGATTAAGACTGGAGTAGTGACTTGCAGAATCATCGCCATGGTAGGTGTCCCAGTTGACAAATTGGCTTGAGGAGTCGGGCTCATCGCTACAGGCAAAAACAGTAAGCAAAAGCAAAGCTAACCCATATTTGGTGGTTCTCATACAATCATCTTTGCCTTAAGATAATGCTTTTATTTGATCAGGTTGACTGTTCTAACAGCACTAAGATTCTGGTTTACGGGCTGCCAATTTTCTGAATTATCCTCTGACAAATAGAGGTTTCCATTATTGGTGCCGAAAGCCATTAAGTTTTCAGATTTATCAAAAGCTGATCTAAGAACCAGGTCGAAAGAAGTGCCTTGAGGTAAGCCCTTTGACTTACTTTTCCAGTTTTTGCCTCCATCTATAGTTTGGTAGACTTCCAGCTTTGTATTGTGCGGATACCTTAGATCGTCTGACTGAGCTGGAATAACCCATGCTACATCAACATCATTTTCATCGACAACCAAGTCGAAACCATATACCGCAATGTGATTGGTATCTGATACATCTACCCAGGCTTCACCATCATCTGCCGATCTAAAAATACCACAGTGGTTTTGCTGCCATAGTACATTTGGATCTTTCGGGTGTCGAATAATAGAGTGGGGATCATGGCCTACTTCTGCCTCGGAATCCGGTAGGAAGAAGGCTTTCAGTCCATTATTGGAAGGGTTCCAGCTTTCTCCTGAATCAAAAGAACGCATAACTCCAGCACAGCTAATGCCGACCATTAACTCTGCACTATTTGTCGGATTGAAGACAAGGGAGTGGAGAAATGGGTTTCTGCTGCCTTTTCCACCTCCTTGCCATTGGTCACGCGAGGGGTGATGAGAAAGCCCCTTAAGTTCTACAAAGCCTTTATCGGAACTGACAAACAAGGCTGCAGGCTCTGTGCCGATATAGAGCTTATTCTGGAAAGAGTTGATAGTCCAAATTGATTGTAATGAATAAGGACTTGTCTGATCGAACTTTGGGGCTTCAACTTCCTCAAAAGTTTCGCCTTCGTTCTTAGATCGATAGAGCTTAGGTCCCCAATGCTTGTGGTTAATGGCGACCCACCAATTGCCGTAGTCGTCTTGATGAAAGGCACTGATAGGCATACCAATGAACTGGATATCTGTCAATTTCCAGTCATTATTAGTCTTTTGATAGATGATCAAGCCTTTATCGGTTCCTGCAATGAGTTTCATATTCTTTCTGTTCGTCATTCAGAGCGAAGTGTAACGGAGCGAAGAATCTCCTTCATAGAACAAATAGATTCCTTCTTCTTCCGTCCTCGGAATAACGTGAAATTATGGGTTAGTATAATCAGACTTTCCACCAGTCTTTTTGACCAGCTTAGTTTCTTTGATAACAATATCGTGAGAGAAAGCCTTACACATATCGTAAACCGTAAGTGCAGCAATGGAAGCACCCGTTAAGGCCTCCATTTCAACACCTGTTTTACCAGAGCATTTGGCTTCACAAATTATTTCCACCAACAGGTCTTTCTTCAATTCAATGTCTACAGAAACCTTGTTAAGATTCAATTGATGGCACATTGGAATCAGCTCCCAGGTTCTTTTTGCGCCTTGAATACCGGCAATAATTGCAGTCTGGAATACTGGGCCTTTAAGTGTTTTAATCTCTCCGTCATGAATATGTTCAGCCATGTCATCTGGCAACTGTACATAACTCACAGCGATAGCTGTTCTCTTGGTTTCGGTCTTATCACCGACATCTACCATAGCCGGTTTGTCTTTTTCGATATGTGAGAATTCTTTACTCATACTAATTTCTGTATCGAATATAGGGATAAACTTCTCCAGCTTTAAACTCCGATTGTTCTTCCGGTAAAATCAGAAATCCATCGGCCAATGACAGGTTTGCAAAGTCTCCTGAGCCATTTCCTTTAAATGGTGAAGCCTTTATTGTACCAATATTGGTACTCGTCAATTCACATTCGATGAACCAGGTAAGATTAGGAGGGAAGCTGAGATCCGTGGCTAGTTGAGCATATTGGATGCTTTCTTCCTGGCCTAAACTCAGTTCCAGCCAGTATTTGAGATACACATTGGCACAGGCAAAAGAAGAAACCGGGTTTCCGGGTAGTGCAAAGACAGTATTTTCTTTGCCTTTAGTACCAAACCAGAAAGGTTTTCCAGGTCTTTGTCTGACTTTATGAAAGTGCTTTTCAACTCCCAATTCATCAAGCACTTCGGGTAAATAATCGAACTTTCCTCTGGAAACTCCTCCTGTGAGAACTATCAATTTATAACTTGACAGTATGGATTCTATTTCCTTAAGCATCAATTGCTTATCATCTTTCAAATGAAACTGATTTACCTCGATACCCCAGCTATTGAGAAGTGCTAAAACACCGTAATTGCTAGACCTCCTAATCTGATGCTCTAGAGGCGTTTCATCAATATCTACCAACTCATCTCCCGTGGTGATGATGGCAGCTTTAGGCAACTCTAATACCTTTAGGGTAGACTTTCCTACCGATGCCGCAACAATCAGTTCAGCAGGACTCAATACTGTTCCCTTAGTCACAACCACTTCACCAGCCTGCTTATCCTGACCCTTGAAATGAACATTCTGCTGATGCTTTATCGCTTCTTCATTAATAGTTGCTGTATCTCCTTCAATGTTAATATCCTCGTATCGAATTACAGTGTCAACACCATCAGGCATAATTGCTCCGGTCATGATTTGCACACATTGACCTGATATGCTCAACTGCTTCTTAGGCATACCTGCACCAATAGTTTCTGCAATGGGGAAAGTTCTTAGACCGCTTTCAAAATCAGCGAAACTAATCGCTATTCCGTCCATAGTAACCCGATCGAAAGGAGGGAAGTCACGGTCTGCTATTAAGTCCTCAGCCAATACTCTTCCTTTTGCCTCTTCAATGGCTACTGATACTGCTTTGGGCTTGAATGGATGCTGGGAAATAATTTGTCTAGCCTCTTGATAACTGATCATTCTTAGTTCAAAGTTTCATGCTCAAAGTTCAACGTTAAACCTATAACATTGAACCTTAAACTTTTTAGCCTCCAATAGTGGCCATTGATTCAAAGGTATTGGATTGATTCTTTTGTTCCTCAGCCTCAAAACCATCTTTAGCTCTGGTTTTGAAGAAGTAAATGAACTTTTCTTTAATGTCCTGATCTGACGCACCAGCTCGCATAAAATCTCTGAAGCTAAATCCATCATTCTGATACAAACAGGTCATCAAATCTCCTTTTGGAGTCAACCTGATTCTGTCACAAGTGCCACAGATTGAGCGAGAATAAGCCGGAATAACACCAAAGCTTCCTTTCGCTTCCGGAATTTGATAGTTGTATGAAGTAGAGCTCTTATGGTCGTCCAGCCTTTGAGCATTTGGATAGCGCTCCATAATATGATCCAGAATTCTTCTGTAATTCCAATGGATCTTCTGATAACCCTTTGACCCACCATTGAAAGGCATTTCTTCGATGAATCGAACATTGACTGAGTCATTTTGAGTCAGTTCAACTAGTGGAAGAATATCGTCAAGATTATGCTCTTCCATCACCACAGCATTGATTTTCGTCTTAATCTCTGCCTCAATCAAAGCTTTATAAAAGGCCAGTACCTGATCGAACTCATCTCTTCGAGTGATCTTGTGAAAGCGCTCTTTATCTAATGTGTCTAGACTCAGGTTCACGGCATGAATGCCCATGGCTTTCAATGCATCTATATGCTTAATGGGTGCTGTGCCATTAGTTGTTATGCTGAGTTTTTCAATGCCTTCAATCTGGCTCAATTCCGACATAAAGGGAATTAAGTCTTTACGCACGAAAGGTTCACCACCGGTAATTCTGACTTTATTAATACCCAATTCTGCCAGAAGACTCACCAAACGCAACATTTCTTCGTAACTCAATAGCTGATTTTTGCTAGACCATGGTAGCCCTTCTTCCGGCATGCAATAGAAACATCTTAGATTACAGCGTTCAGTTACGCCTAATCTGAGGTATCTTAGTGGCCGGCCGTGATTATCGATTAGCAAATCCCTATATTGATTTTTGGTTCAAGCTTAGTAACGTCAGACATGATAGACATTGTTTCAAGGATACAGCAATTACTCGACAAAGAAAAACCATTTGCCATGGCCAGGGTCATCAAAACCTGGCGAAGCTCTCCCAGACCGGTAGGCTCTGCCATGTTGATTACCCATGAGGGTGAAATGTTCGGTTCTGTGAGTGGTGGCTGTATTGAAAATGCCGTAGTTCAAGGGGCTCAAGAAGTTATCAAATCAGGCCAGTCTAAAGTAATGGATTTTGGAGTAGCAGATGAAGACGCCTGGGAAGTTGGACTCAGTTGTGGGGGCTCTGTTTCTGTATTGATTACTCCATTTTTGGAAGATGATGCCTATGTGAAGTTTCTTCGATTTCTTGATAATAAAAAGCCCTTCTTTATACTAAGTCGCTTGAAGGGACCAAGTCATTCGAATCCGATTTATATGGATAGAATGGAAGACGAGCTGGCTGGTAATCCAGTGCTGGTGCAAAATATAGAAGAGGCTTTTGCTAGTGGCGTTTCAGGGGCTATTGTCCAGTCGAGAGTAGGAGATGAGTACTTTGCCCATATCTTCAGACCAAAGCCATTATTAATTTTAATTGGTTCAGCCCATATTACTTCTGAACTATTGATTTTGGCTCACATGTATGACTTTGAGACAGTCGTCATTGATCCTCGCGATACTTTTGCCAAGAAAACAGCCAGAACTCAGGAGCCCGATCAACTGATAGTGAACTGGCCTCAAGAAGTTTTGTCCGATTTCGCTTTAGATAGTGATACTTATGCGGTGATTCTCTCTCACGATCCTAAAATAGATGACGAAGCTCTGAAGATGCTTTTACCATCCGCAGTAAAATATATTGGTGCTCTGGGCAGCAAAAGAACTCACGCTAAACGAGTTGAGCGATTAAAAAGCTACGGTTTCTCAGAAGCTGAAATTGCCCGTATTGATGCACCAATTGGAATAGATATTGGGTCTCAAACGCCAAAAGAAATAGCGCTGAGTGTGATGAGCGCTTTGATTAAGGCTAAGAATAGTTAGTCCAGAGGCATTTCATCTTCAGAGGTGGATGTCTTTTTATTGCTGTTGGCACTAATCCAGCCTCGTTTACCGCTAACAGTTTCAATCAGGTAGAATTCCTTGTCCTTTCCAATGAGTTCAAAATCTTCATTGGCCAGAATCATATCAAATCTTGAGTTGAAGTCAGGTTTTAGCATTAAGTCCAGGTCAACTTCGGCAACCAGATTATCTATGGCAACAAGCTCACTGGTTACATCTCTTCTTTTGAGATAGCCTATTCTGCCATCAGGCAATTGAACTCTGCATAAGTCTGAATTGAGGCTAAGCACCTTGGTAATTTGATATTTACTGAGTTTCTCAACCTCCTGCTTCAATCCTATATCAGCATAAAGCCTTGCATTCGTCCTAAGTCTTAATTCACGGCCTAGCCATTCAAAATCAGAATCAACTTCCTTAAGCTGCCTTCCCAAGGGTTTTAAGTGATTGATGGGATTCATAGCCCCTCTGGAATAAATACCGAAATGCAGGTGGGGAGGAGTGGTTCTGGCATTGCCTGTATTTCCAACAAACCCTAGGGTGTCTCCGGTTTTCACACGGTCACCACGCTTTACATTCCAATCATTTAAATGCGCAAAATAAAGGCTTTGAGAATGCTCATTATCTGAAAGCCAAACAACCTTGCCACCAATACCTCTTTCTTCAGCCGAGCGAACAATTCCATCTATTGGTGCAATGACTGGAGTTCCTCTTGGAGCGAAGATATCTACGCCTTCGTGGCTTCTTTTGCCGCCATCACGAACATCGCCCCAAATGCTTCCTATAGATTTATGTGTTTTTCCTGCTACTGGAAAAACCAAAGAAGGGACACTTTCAAAGGTTATTTTAAAGGTTCCGCCTCTTAGCAACTCGGTTTGAAAGCGGAGCACATATTCGGCATCTCTTCTGGGTTCAAAGCCGAG
>JABXIP010000481.1 GCA_013373005.1 Cytophagia bacterium
CGATTTAACTGGAATGCTGCTATTGCTCAAGATCCGTTTGACAACAGCACGGTTTATTTCGGAAGCCAATTCGTGCATAAAAGCACTGATAAAGGAAACAACTGGACAGTCATTTCTCCAGACCTTACTACCAACGACTCTACCAAGCAAAGACAAGACAAGAGTGGTGGTTTAACCATCGATGCAACTGGTGCTGAAAATCACACTACCATTCTGGTAATTGAGCCAAGCCCTCGTGAAAAAGGAGTGATTTGGGCAGGTACTGACGATGGTAACTTGCAAATTACCCGTGATGGTGGAGCCACATGGACCAACGTAATCGGTAACATGAAAGGCGTGCCTGCAGGTAGCTGGATCAATCAGATCAAAGCTTCTACTTACAATGATGGTGAAGCGGTAGCCGTAATCAATAACTATAGAAGATTCGACTTCAAACCTTACATGATGCGCACCAAGAACTATGGTAAAACATGGGAGCCTTTGGTGAAAGAAGGAGATGTATTCGGATACTCACTTTCATTTGTTCAGGATCCTGTTCAGCCGAATTTGATGTTCTACGGAACAGAGCATGGTTTGTATATCTCCATCGATGGAGCCAAAACATGGTCTAAATTCAACAATGGTTATCCAAACGTTTCAACCATGGACCTGGTGATTCAGGAAAGGGAGAGCGATTTGGTGATCGGTACTTTCGGAAGAGCTATTTGGGTATTGGACGATATCAATCCATTGAGAGTGCTGGCTGCTAAAGGTCAGGCCAATGTTATGGCCGCCAAGGTAACTGCCGTGCCTCCGGTTACGGCTTATGAAGTAAGCACCAGATCAGCTAATGGTCCTGCCAATCCTGGTAGTTCCACTTTTGAGGGCGAAAACAGGAACTACGGATTTGCCAGCATTAAATTCTTTGCCAAGAAACCTGCTATGCCCGAAAGACCAAACCGTGATGCTGCAGCTCAAGGCGCTCCTGCCGGTAGAGGCCAATTCCCTGGAGGACAGGGTGGTGCTTTTGCAGGAAGAGGTGGTCAAGGTGGCCCGGGTGGTAGAGGTGCTGCCAGAGGCCCTCAGGCTAAAGTGGAGATCTTCAACTCCGCAGGTGAATTGATCAGAAACTTCGATACTCCAGTAGAAGATGGTTTGAACGTAGCTCAGTGGAGATTCGATGAGAACCCTCCTGAAGGTACCGAGGAGCCACAAGGTGGAGGTGGAGGATTTGCCCGATTCTTCAGAGTAGGAACTCCTGCTTTGCCGGGTAAATACACTGTGAAAATCACTGTTGATGGTGCCACTGATGAAACTACTCTCGAGTACAAAATGGACCCAAGAGAGGAGTACGATATGAGTGCATTGATTGCCAGAAGAGAAGTATTGAAAGATATCAGTGTTATTTCTAGCCAGGTAACTACCATGTCTGGAAAAGTATCTGCTGATGTTGAGTCAGTAGATAAGGTGCTGGCTGCGCTTCAAGGCAAGAGAGGTGAGGAGTACAATACGCTAAGAACCAAGAGCAACGACATCAAAAAGCAGCTGGAAGAACTTCAAGGCCTAATCGGTCGTGGAGGTAGAGGCTTCTTTGGTGGCGGAGGCGGTGACGGACCAACTCCTCTGCAAACAGAAGTATTCTCAGTTTTAAGAACAGTAAATGGTTCTTTCGATGCGCCTACTGACGCTCAAAAGACTTCAGTTGAAAGACTAAAAGAAAGAAAAGCTGAGGTTCAGAAGCAAATGGACGATTGGTATGCCGCTAATTGGGATGCCTATGTAAATGCAGTAAAAGCTGTGAGTTTCTCACCTATTGGAAATTAAAGAGAATAACACAGTTGTTGATAGAAAAGGGAGTGCCGAAGGGTGCTCCTTTTTTTGTTTGATAGAAATCCTCCGACCTTCGGCCACCTCCTTTTTAAAGGAGGAATTAATCCTTCTTTCTTTTGATAAGTTCATTGATTTTGCTGCTATCCCCATCGCTTAGGTAATTGTACTTAAAACTATTCCCCCTTTCTAAAGGGGGTTAGGGGGATTCTACTCACGTTTTTCTCCATTCCTATTTCCCTTCTTAACCCAGAAAATGTAGATTCGACACTTATTAGAATCTCACCATGGTAAGAAGCAGACTACTGACCCTATTTATTTTCTTGCAATCATACGCACAGCAATTTTCCCTAGCCTTTGTTGGTCTTATGACCAACAAACATTTGAAATCTACTCTCCCTGCCTTTGTTGGTGTTGTCACCAACAAACCATTAGAATCAGCTCGTTGGAGACAACTCCAACGAGGGCTTACATTATTTGTGCTCTTGGCCTTAACATCAGTTTCACAAAGCTTCGCCCAGCAATATCCATATCAAAATGCTGATCTTCCGGTAGAAGAGCGGGTAAAAGACCTGCTTTCCCGCATGAGTCTGGAAGAAAAAGTGCGCCAGATGGACATGTACAATGGTGCCGACCTGAAAGAAAACAATGCCCTGAAGCTGTCGGCTGTGGAAACTACTTTCAGCGATGGCCTTGGCGTAGGCTCTATTCACGACCTGTACCCTAGAAATGCCAAAGACATTAACGATCTGCAGAAGCACATCATCGAGCATAATCGCTGGGGTATTCCGGCCATTATCTTCTGTGAGTTTCTACACGGTTACACTGGTGAAGGAAGCACTGCCTTTCCTATGAATATCGGCCTGGGAGCAACCTGGGATGCTGATTTAATGAAACGCATCGGACAGGTCATCGGTATGGAAGGCCGTGCCCATGGCGTGCATTTTGGTTTAGGTCCGAATTTGGATTTAGGACGTGAACCGCGCTGGGGACGTATTGCCGAGACCTTGGGAGAAGACACACACTTATCGGCTACTTTGGGAACAGCCTTGGTGCAAGGAATCCAGCGAGACGATCTATCGAAGAACACGGCTATGATTGCTGAGCCGAAGCACTTTGCAGTGCATGGTTCGCCAGAAGC
>JABXIP010000076.1 GCA_013373005.1 Cytophagia bacterium
CCTCTGACCTCTGACCTCTGACCTCTGACCTCTGACCTCTGACCCAATCAACTAATGAACAATTTTATGGCAAAAGCAATGGCCGTGACCATCACAAAGTAGCGGATATACTTCTCGTTCACTCTTGTACTCCATCTGCTGGACAGCCAACCTCCGGCACCATTTCCGGCAGCTAAAGCCAGTCCTAATTGCCAATCGATAAGGTCATTGTAGATAAATACCCCTAAAGCAGAAAGTGTGTAGATCAGCACTGTTAGCGACTTGATCATATTGATCCTCACTAAACTATAGTTGTGAATGAAAGACATAGAAGCAATGATCAGATAGCCGACTCCCGCCTGAATAAATCCGCCATAGATACCAATAAAAAAGAAAGTGACTAAGCCTATGATCTTCGATTTTCTAGTGTCCCTTTCCTCATTACCGGTTTTCACACGCTTGCCAAAAACCATATAGGCAATAATAAAGACAATAATGGCTGCGAGGATTCTATTGAAAGTTTCTCCCTTAATATCTACAGCAATATAAGAGCCCAGAATGGCTCCAATAAAGGAGGTAACGCCTAGCCATAGATCATAAGACTTAGCCTTAACCCCTTTTGAGTGATATCCTCCCCAGGAAAGCAACCCATTGAAAAACACACCAACTCTGTTGGTTGCATTAGCCACATTGGGTGGAAGCCCCAGAAAAATAAGTGCAGGTAAAGTGAGCAAAGAACCTCCCCCAGCTAGAGCGTTAATGACTCCGGCAATTAAGCCTACAATAAAGAGTAGGAGGATGTTCTGAATATCCATAAGGTTAATAGATTATATCAATCATCCCATCTCCAGTCGCCACCAATCTGAAGCTTTAACTTCAGGTCATGGTTTTCCAAAAAGGCTTTGGTTTCAGCGTCATTGAGCTTTTGGGCCGGAAGTGTATCTGTGTCTGCCAAAGCATAAAGCATCATAGAACTGAAACGTACATTGTTGACCATGTGCTCTTTGTTCACTAGATCGAAATCATCACAGTCAGAGTGGTAGCAACCATAAATGGATCTGTCCAGATTAGAGCTTGGTGAAGTATAAGGAACTCCTTGAAGCATAAATGGCTGGTGGTCGCTATGAAGCCCGGCACCATTCGATACCTGATTTTTGAATGTACTAGAGTCTACTGCCATGATCTCCTGACCAATTTGTTTGAAGAAGGCTTCTGCTGCTGGTCGCCCTCCTGTTCCGAAACCAACAGGGTTACCAGACATATCCTGGTTCATCACATATTTAATCTGATCGATTGTACCATTTTCTATGGCTTGATTCACGAGATATCTAGATCCCAGCAATCCTTCTTCTTCTCCCATGAACATCACGAATTGAACTGTTCTTTTAGGCTTCAAGTCAAGTGCTGCAAATGTTCTGGCCATATCGAGTACAGCAAAAGAACCGATGCCATTGTCAATAGCTCCTGTTGCTAGGTCCCATGAGTCCAGGTGGCCGCCAACAATTACTTTCTCATTAGGTAACTCACTGCCTTTGATGGTGGCGATTACGTTTCTTGCATTGATCAACCCCGACTGATTGGTCATTTTGATCGATGCGAATTGTTTGGTTTTTTCCAAAGTCTCTTTCAATGCCATTCCATCTTCCTTCCCGATACATACAGCCGGAATTGGAATCAGGCTGCCGGTTACTGAAGCAGTCCCAGTAAGTAGAACTCCTCCATCAACCTGATTGATAATGATGATGCCTATAGCACCGTATTTTGTAGCTAAAGCTGTTTTTTCAGATCTGTGCAAACCAGGAGTGCCTTTGGGGCTATTCGGGAGAGTACCGATATAAACCAGGGCAATTTTGCCTTTTACTGCATCTGGTCTGGCTTCATAGTCGGCATCAACGCCATTACCCATATCGACAATTTCTCCGGTTATTTCAGCCGACACTGGCGAGTGAGCAAGGGTTACAGCTGGCATTGCCTCAAGATTTCCTTGTGCCCCAATCTGAACTTCAATATCTCCTCTAGACCATGATTCAACTTCAAATGGCTGATATTCTACTTCCAGTCCATAACTTTTCATCAGGTTGTAGGTGTATTCCTCTGCTTTGGCACCTTCTTCAGAACCTGTCAATCGGTGACCTATGGTTTTGGTAGCTTCTTCCAAGGTTTCGTAAGCTCTTGAGTTAGCAAGTGCTTCTTCATTGATTTTCTTGAAAACAGTTGCTTGATCATCCTTTTTAGGTGAACAGCTGACGGCTATGGCAAATACAAAAAGTAGAATGATTGATTTTTTCATTGGAATTAAGGTTGAGGGGTGAAGATAAAAAGAAAAAGCAGCGATTAGGCTGCTTTTTTGATGAGTAATTTTTTCAGAGTATCAGTTTAATTGTTCTCTTTGACGAACCTTAAAGTGAAGGCTGCCAAGATCATTACCACACCCGACATCACTATGGCGTACATGGCATTTCCTCCGTAAAAGTTTTTCACAATAGGACCTCCAATCAACGCATTGATGATTTGTGGTAGCACAATAAAGAAGTTAAACAAGCCCATGTATATGCCCATTTTTTTCAGCGGGATGGAACTTGCTAAAATTGCATAAGGCATAGCTAGAATACTAGCCCAAGCTATTCCGACACCGATCATAGAGGCAATTAACCAATATTGATTTGGTGCGAAATACATGGAAATGAGACCAACCCCTCCAATGGCCAACGAAAGAGAGTGTGTTTTCTTTTTTCCGATTTTCTTGGCTATTGCTGGCAAGGCAAAAGCATAAATAGCCGATACGAGGTTATAAACTCCGAAAATGATTCCAACCCAATCACCAGCATCCTGATATCCCTGAGAGGAATTATCGTCTATTGGCAAACCCCAAATGTGATGAGCAATAGCGGGTGTTGAAAAAACCCACATTCCGAAAAGCGCAAACCATGAAAAGAATTGAACTACACCCAACTGCTTCATGGTAGTGGGCATGGATCTAATATCATTCAGTATCTGGCTAAAGCCTTTTCTTTCTTTCTTTTCCTCTTCAATTTCCTTTTGAAGGTTTTCAAAGGCAGCTGTTTCTTCAGGGCTATATTCTTTAGTTGTGGTTACCGTAATGAGAATTGTGGTAATCAAAACGATTGCTCCACCAATAAATGAATAGATTAAACTTGGCGGAACTTGTCCTGGTTCAGCCGTATTGGCTACGCCAAACCAGTTGGTTATTGCCCATGGTAGCCAGGAACCAATTACGGCTCCAATACCGATCAAAACCGTCTGTATACTAAAGCCTAAGGTCGTTTGATCATTGGGAAGTTTGTCAGCTACCAAAGCCCTAAATGGTTCCATGGCGATATTGAAACTCGCATCCATGATCATCAGGAATCCTGCACCGACCCAAAGGGCTGGTAAAATAGCAACAAACAATCCTGCTTGCGGCATTAGTATAAGACCAATGGAAGCTAGAATTGCACCACCTAGAAAGTAGGGTCTTCTTCTTCCAAGCTTTGTCCAGGTTTTGTCACTGTAATGACCAATAATGGGTTGAACAATCATGCCTGTTACTGGTGCGACAATCCAGAACCAGGAGAGTTCTTCTACATCTGCTCCAAAAATCTGGAGTATTCTACTGGCATTGGCATTTTGCAATGCAAAGCCCATTTGAATTCCGAGAAACCCGAAACTCATATTCCATATCTGGGCAAAACTTAGGCGAGGTTTCGTTTGCATATTGTAAGTTATTTCCAACAAATAGTGAGTTCAGCATCAGTCAGACTAGTCTCCAGCGCTTTTAGGTTTCGAATCATATAATTCCTTTTTTCCCTTTGAGGAAGCGGATCGAATTCTGTTACCGGTTCAATAAGTCTGATGTCTTCTGTATTGTAATTTACAGATTCACCATTGATTTCATAGCTATCTGATTCAAAACCATGGAGGTAGACTTTTAGTGTTTTGAATTCAGAAGCAAAGTTTCCCTCTTTGGCTCCAAGGGTAATGGTTTTGGTTTCGCTATCAAATTGGATGAGTCTTTTGTAGTAATTACCCTCTCTGAAATCGTAAGTTGAGCCATCGTCTTCATAGTATAGTTGCTCTGTTTTGCTTTGCCCGAAGTAGACATGAAGCCTTAATACACCATCAGACTTTTCTTGCGTAGTCTGTACTGTGTTCTGAAGAGGAATGATTGCCCCGGCTTTGGCATATACAGGCAAGTCTTCCATAGTGGTTTCAATCACATGATGGCCAGCATTCACTTTTTCATCTGTGAAGAAATGATACCATTCGCCTTCTGGAAGGTAGATTTTGGCATATTGCTGTTGACTGGTTGTTGGGCAAACTAACAGCCACTGACCGAGAGTGAATTCATCCTGAGCGCTTCCTCCATAGATATTGTGATCATTGTAATAGTCTACAGCCAATGATCTGTTCAATGGAAGTCCAGTAGTATGCGCTTCATATGCCAGAGTATATAGGTAAGGCATAAGCTTATATCTCAGGTTGATATAGTTTCTTGAAATTTCTTCCACTTCTTCGCCATAGGCCCATGGTTCTGAGTCTCGAACGTTCACCATACTGTGCACTCGGAAGAATGGTGCGAAGGTGGCTACGGCCAGCCATCTGGCAAAAAGTGCAGGACCTGATTCGCCTACAAAGCCTCCGATGTCATATCCGGCAATGGGAATTCCCGCCATGCCAAGGCTGTTCACTAGTCGAACGCCTAGCAACATGTGGTCGTCTCCTGCAACATTGTCTCCTGTCCAAACAGCTGAATACCTCTGAACACCAGAAAAACCTGCTCTTGTTAAGGCAAAAGGTCTTTTATTGCCGATTTGCTTTTGGGCTCCTTCAAAGGTGGCTCGCACCATTTGGAAGCCGTAAACATTTCTGGCTTTCATATGAGAAACCTGCTGTCCCTCATAATCGAACTCAATCATATCAGGAACATCCTGACCCCAGCAGGCTGGCTCATTCATGTCATTCCAGAAGCCCTCAAGCCCTAAATCAGTATAGAATTTCAATTCTTTCGCCCACCAAGCTCTTCCTTTCTCTGAGGTGAAATCGGTAAAGTGGCTATTGCCTGGCCAAACTCCGGCTTCATACCTTGTTCCGTCCGGGTATTTTACGAAGACATCTTCTTCAATGCCACGGTCATAGGTGCCGTAACCCGGTTTGGTAGCAATTCCCGGGTCTAGTATCACTACCACTTTGAAGCCTTGCGACTCCAGTTTTTCAATCAGGGCCTTTGGATTTGGAAACCTTTCTTCATCGAAAGTGAAAGCCATGTAGTCTTTCATATAGTGGATGTCCAAATAGATAACATCTGCTGGAATCTTCTTCTTTCGGAAGGTGTCGGCTATGTTATAAACTTCATGGTCAGGATAATAACTATAGCGGCATTGCTGAAAACCAAGGCTCCATTTAGGCGGAAGCTCGCAGGTGCCGGTAAGTTTGGCGTATTCCTGAATTACTTGGGCAACAGTATCTCCTTGAATGAAGTAATAGTTTAGGTCGCCTGCTTCGGCACTGAAATAGCTGAAACGGTCATTATTGGAAGCGCCAAAGTTAAAATGACTTTTGAAGGTGTTATCGAGGAATATTCCGTAAGGCTTGCCTTCTCTAACTCCAATATAAAAAGGAGTCGACATGTAAAGGGGATCAGTCCAGTTGTCGAAACCAAAAGCATCGGAATTCCAGTTGTCGTATGATGCACCCCGTCTGTTTAGACCACCGCCTTTTTCTCCCATTCCGAGGAATATTTCATCCTTAGCCAAGGTCTTGTAATTGGTTACTTTATGTCCTTGCCAGCTAATGCCAAAAGCCGGATCGTCTTCATTGAGAATTGCTCCTTCATTGTTTTTAAAGCTAATTCTGAAAGGAGATCTTTGAATTTCTACCTTTAGATGATCTGACTTTAAGGTTAAGGTTTGGTCGTTTTCTTTTCCATCGACACATGTTTTTTGTGGTTCAAGAATCACTGAGAAGGGATAGTGTTCAAACTCCTGGTCTAGTGAGGCTTGAACCCGACAGATTCTGTCGTTGTAGAATGTAATTGCAAATCGTTTATTGCCTGCAATTCCCTCTATGCCTCCTTCTTTCCATTGAAAAGAAGAAATACTTCCTATAGACTCGTTCTTGAAGTTCATGTTGTGATGGGTTAGTAGAATCTGATACTCTAAATCAGGTGAAAATAGTTTTTTTACCGGCTTCTGGAGGGTATCTATAAAAGTATTCTCATCACAAACGTTTGCATACTGCTATTTATAAATAGCTTGAAGCACACGCTCTTTTGCGGAAGACTCTCTTAATACCAGTTGTGTATCCAGAATTTTTATGGTGCTCTTTTGAGTGTTGGTTTTGTTAATTTCCTGAAACATTAACCTACAGGCTTCTCTACCCATCTCGTATCCCGGTTGTGCAACACTCGTGAGTGAGGGGTCTACCAACGAGCAAAATTGCCAGTCGCTGTAACCAACTACGGAAATGTCTTCGGGAATCTTGAATCCTGCTTTTTTGATAGCTTTCATAGCACCCAATGCTGCAAGGTCGTTGTTCGCGAATACTCCATCAATTCTTTTTCCGGAGGAAAGAAGTTTGTTCATGGCTATTACAGCTTCCTCTTGGGTGCCGTTTCGGCATTCTATTATAGAGTCCTCATTAATGGGAATCTCATTATCCTCCAATGCCGATTTATACCCTTCAATTCGCTTTCTGCCTATGATGAGGTTCTCAGGGCCTGCCAGGTGAACAATATCTCTACAACCTTGCTTGATGAGGTGCTCCACAGCATCATAAGCGCCTTGATAGTCATCTACGATTACCGAAGGAGCGTTCATGCCCTCTACAAGCCGATCGAAAAATACCATCGGCACTCCTTCATCTACTACTTTTTGTAGGTGTGCCAGGTCTTTGGTTTCCCTGGAAATACTCACTAAAAGTCCATCTACCCGAGCGCTCATCAAAGCATCAATACTATCCGCTTCTCTTTCAAAACTTTCGTTCGATTGGCAGATCATGACATTATACCCTTCTTTCATGGCTTCATCCTCAATACCACTGATTACCGTGGAAAAGAAGAAGTGAACGGTTTCGGGTATAATTACGCCAATAATATTGGTTCTCTGGTTTCTTAAACTCAGCGCAACGGCATTCGGTCTGTAATGGTATTTCTCCGCTAATTCACGGACTGCCTGCCGCGTATGAGGACTTATACCGGGAAAATCTTTTAGGGCCCTGGAAACAGTGGAACAGGAGATGTTCAATTCCTTCGCAATATCCTTAATGGTTACCTGTCCTTTCTTCATGTGAGTCCCCTTCAAAACCTGTTCTATCTAGTGATTGAAATAAGTGCTTATGTTTGGAATAAACCAGTGTTTGCAAAATTTTTTAGAAAAATAAATTGTCTTCATTCATTAAAATTTGGCTGTTTCAAACGTTTGCATTCAGAATGTATGGCTGGCGTTTGTGTAACTCAAATTGATATATTCTTCATTAATACCTACTTTGGTGTTCTGACAATGGTTGATTAAAATCATCAGTCAGTAATTTCCTCCATTTCTATTATAGTTTACTTTACTTATAGCGCAATCATTTGCGCTATAAGTGTTTTAAAGCATTTCTGTTTTCGGAATAAGGATTTAACTTCACGAATATTTTGTTAACAACACTATCTATAAACAGAAATTATCATCATGGGAAAATTCAGAAGCGGAGTGCTTTATGGCCAGGAGTTGAAGGACTGTCTTAGCTATGCCAAGGAGAATGAATTTGCATTACCAGCCGTAAATGTAGTCGGCACAAATAGTATCAACGCAGTTTTGGAAACTGCTAAAAAGGTAAACTCACCAGTTATTGTACAGTTTTCAAACGGAGGAGCATCTTTCTATGCCGGTAAAGCGGTTTCCAATGATGGTCAGAACGCTGCTATTCAAGGTGCTATTTCTGGTGCCATGCATGTGCACTTGATGGCAGAGCACTATGGTGTGCCTGTAATTCTACACACTGATCACTGTGCTAAGAAGCTTTTGCCTTGGATCGATGGTCTATTGGCAGCGGGTAAGAACTATTTTGAGAAGAATGGTCAGCCTTTGTTCAGTACGCACATGTTAGATCTTTCTGAAGAACCACTTCATGAAAATATTGAAATCAGTACTGAGTACTTCAAAAAAATGGCTCCATTAGGAATGGGGATTGAAATTGAATTAGGTATTACAGGCGGTGAAGAAGACGGGGTAGATAACACCGATGTAGACTCTTCAAGACTTTATACTCAGCCTGAAGAAGTAGCTGAAGCATGGGATGCCCTGAGACAAGTAGGAGACATCTTCACTGTAGCTGCCTCATTCGGAAACGTTCATGGTGTCTATAAGCCGGGTAATGTTGAGTTAAGACCTGAAATTTTGAAGAACTCACAGGAATTCATCAAAGCCAAGTTCGGAACAGAAGATAAGCCGGTTTACTTCGTATTCCACGGTGGTTCTGGTTCTGAGCCTGAAAAAATCAAAGAGGCTACTTCATATGGTTCAATCAAAATGAATATCGATACTGATGTTCAGTGGGCAATGTGGGATGGTATCCATGGCTATTACAAGGATAAGAAAGACTACCTGCAAGAGCAGATTGGTAACCCAGAAGGAGAAGATTCTCCAAACAAGAAATATTACGACCCACGTGTTTGGTTGAGAAAAGGTGAGGAGTCTGTCGTGAAAAGACTGGAAAGAGCCTTTGAAGAACTTAATGCTGTTGGCAGAAACTAAGATTCTAAATAATTAGTTAGAAAGGCAATCCTAGTGGGTTGCCTTTTTTGTTGCTCTTTATAGCCTTGCATATTTCTACTGTATCAATGAAATTCCAATATGTCAAACACTGATCTAATCATAGAAGAACGCAGTCGCGATATTGGCGACTTTTTAGTTGGCCGATTGATTCCTTTTCGTAAGAAGAGAATGGTCGGACCTTTTATTTTTATCGACCATATGGGGCCATCAACCATCAAACCGGGTCATTACCTGGATATTGGTCAACATCCGCACATTGGTTTATCTACACTCACTTACCTATTGGAGGGAAGTGTTGAACACAGAGATACCTTAGGTACACGTCAATTGATTACACCCGAGTCTGTGGGTTGGATGACAGCGGGGAAAGGCATAGTACACACAGAAAGAACACCCGAAAGTTTACGCGATGGCAGAGCGTTTACCATGCATGGTTATCAGATTTGGGTGGCTTTACCTAAAGACAAGGAGGCAATAGATCCTCAGTTCTCATTTACTGAACCTGAAAAACTACCTGCCTGGCAAGAAGGCGGACTCGAATTTAAGTTGGTGGCAGGAGAAGGGTTTGGGCATCAATCTCCGGTGCCTGTTTTTTCAGACCTCTTTATGGTAGATGTAAGATCAGAGGAGAAATCGCAGTTGAATATTTCAGGACAGTTAAAAGGAGAAATAGGTGTTTGCATTGTGGAGGGCTACATTGAGGCTTGCTCTGAAAGAATAGAAAAGGGGAATATGCTGGTTTCTAAAGAAGAAGATATTTGTACAATTACCATGGGAGAGAACACACATGTGCTGTTATTTGGGGGAACACCATTTCTTGAAGAGAGACACATCTTTTGGAACTTTGTGGCTTCTGATAAAGAGGTTATTGAGCAGGCCAAGGAAAATTGGAAAGCTAAGAAGTTTGAAATGTTGGAAGATGATAAGAGTTACATTGCCCTGCCTTGAAAAGCTTCCGATAAAGAGTGAATTCACCCTCTTAACTATATCTTCAACGAGGTTTCATATTTAGCTGATTAATTAGGGTATGGAAAACCTCGGTGAAATCATTAATGAATTAGAGGAAAGAGCTAGCACCTCTGACAATAAGAATTTAAGCAAGTGGTTGAGTAACTCTGCCAAATTACTCAAGGATCTGGATGAAAGAGGAGTCCAGCCAAGCCAGTTAGAAAAGGAGTTAGGCGTGCTCAGAAAGCAGCTTGATGCCAACACTCAAGCGAATATGATAAGATCCTTTTACGGAATGTTGTTGGAGTATGCCAGAAAGAAGTTGAACCTAGTTCCACCTAAATATTATCAGAATCAGTGGATTGGTATTGGGATGGTTGTTTTTGGAATCCCTTTCGGTTTTATGTTCAGTACATCCTTAGATAATTTTGCTTTTATAGGAATTGGTCTTCCAATTGGCTTATCAATGGGAATTGCAATTGGTACGGAGAAGGATAAAAAGGCTAAAGCAGAGGGTAGACAATTGAATATTTAACCTGAAATTCTATATTTTCAGAGGCTGATTTTTTCAAATGTCTAGTTTTAGAATTCGTCCAAGATTCAGAGAAGAGCTCCCCTTAAAAGGCTCAGACTATGTTCATCAACTAAAAGCAGCGATTGACGCTAGCACTGAGTTTACGGGTATGGTGTCTGATAACTATGCCGTAATAAAAATTCCATCTGAAGAAAGACACTATTGGTCGCCACAACTGGCACTGACCATCGAGCCTTATGAAGAAAAAGAGGCTGTTTTTATTAGAGGCCTTTACGGACCTAAACCCAGTGTTTGGGCAGTGTTTTTTATGTCTTATGCTGCATTGGGCGTCTTGTCTTTGTTCGTTGGCGTATTTGGGCTTTCTCAAATTATGCTCAAAAAACCAGCACCCATTTTGTGGCTAATTCCGGCTTTTGCAGTGGTAGCATTGGTCTTGTACTTAATTGCTCAGGCAGGGCAGAAGGTTGGAGCAGAGCAAATGTTTAGAATCCACCATTTCTATGAAGGTCTGTTCAAAGACAAGGTGAAGATTAGCTAGAAAAGAAAAAAGCCCCTTTCGGGGCTTCTTACTTACCTTTTCGGTAATGATCCACAAGTATATCTCTCACTGAAACGCGCTGGTGATTGAAACTTTGTGAACTTCTCTCATGAGATATGTCTGAACTAGTTTTAACCTTCTCATTTTGTGACATATCCACTTGATTAGACTTATGTGTCTCCATCTAGTTTACTTTACTTATAACAAAACCAAAAATCGCCTGTTATGGCGTAACTCCATTTTCTGCTTCAATATTATGCAAACGTTTGCACAATGCAAAGCAACTCCAAGGATTTTAGAAAATTCAATTAGAAATTTTTAGATTGATATGAATACCATTCATATCAATAGAGTTTCACAGCAATGGCATAAGTCATCTATTTCCGCTTCTTTATTCAGCAGAAGAATATTTGGAGCGATTAATTTTTTTAAGGCAATGGCCTGAAATAGTACATAATTATATCCCGAATATAGTTTTTCATTCCATCAAAGTCTGACGGGTTCTGTGCGTTAGGTTGATGATTTTTGAGAAATTTCAGGTTGGCTTCTCCAGCGCTTTTCTCATTTTTTTAGGTGAGCGTTCCGATCAATGATGAGCTAACAAAATCGCCCGACAACTTGGTGATACCATTGCGATTTTCCCAAAGGAGTTGTTTTCTCGTAGTGACGACAAGATCCATACCGCCAGCTTTGCCTCCTTCGACTGGGCTATTTTTAGACGTTATTCATGAAGTCTACCGTTTTTTCCTGCTGACAGGTGCAGAAGAAGAGAGCCAAAAAAAGCACAGAGAAGATTCCTCAAAAGGAAATGATTGAAAGCATTGTTAGTTCAATATATCACCCAACAATGTCTTAAAGTCGTTCGATTGGTACATTCCCTGTCCATCGTGACCGATACCATCTACCACCACCTTTGTGGAGTTATGCTGACTGCTGTATTCGCTTTCCAGCCAGGCGTAGATGTGTTCTCCTCTTTTGAATCGGGAGGAACCTAGCAAAATGGCTCCACAATCATTGGTATTCAAGGCTGGGTCAGCTTGCGAGCCATTGCCGAGGAAATAGGTAAAGTTTCTGCTCAACAGGTTGGCATCCATTTGAGTCTCTCCCTGTGCACTTACATAGGCAGGTGGATTGGTGTAACCCAATGGCCACTGATTGTATGAAGCACAGCCGCTTGGGGTGTAGAACTGATTGTTTTGCTCGTCATAGCGCTTTTCATCTGGATAGTAGAAGTACTGACTATTGGTAACAACATAGTCGAAAGAGAGGTGGCTGATTTGTGATTCTGCCTGGTTGGCCAAACCATAAACCTGTGTAAACAATCCGCCCGATGAGTGGCCTGTTACAATTACTTTTTCCAGCACAGGAAAAGCTTCCCGATCAGATAATCTGGTCAGAATTGCATCAATGGCTTCAAATGAGCTGATTTTAGTATTGCTGGTTGATTTTTGTCCTTCTCTCCAGTCGCTGTTCCAATACAGGTCGTTATTGGATGCTGTGGAGTTATCCTTGAATTCAGGGGAGATCAAGATGGTGTTTTCCATTAGGCCCTCGCTATTTAGCGGGTTGACTAGAAAGTTGAAATAGTTGTCAGCATCTCTGTTGGCGCCATGCACCACAATGATGGCGTATTTCAGCTTTTCCCATTGTGCATTTTCAAGGTAGATTGGGTAGTTGGCATAGAACCTAAAGTTGCCGCTATTCTGTGAGGCATCCTGTAGGCTGACGGTTCTATAACAGTCTTGTGAGGCTGATGTACATGCAGGCATTTCTCTGACAACACCATCCTCCATGGTGGTAAAGGCGAGAACTATGTCCTGAGACAAAACCTGGCCATTACTTCCTATAGCTGCTGCCTTTATCTTGATTTCGTACTGGGTTTCATAGTCTAAGTCTTCGAAAGAAAGAATGGCTTTCGAGGAGGCGTTGGAATAGCTTACACTGAAATCAGGAGTTCCTGAGGATGTAGTCACGGTGAGTGCCGCCATAAAACTGCTGGTATTCAGCGTAGCTGAGAAAACAAATTCAACCTGAGTATCGATTGGAATATTGGTTGCTCCATTGCTGATGGAACCTCCATTAGCATTAATGCCCAGAAGGGTTATTTCTTCGGGTGTTGTGTCTTCTCCACCACCACAACCACAAAGTACCAATAGTAGAAGTATAAGGTACAATGGGTTTCCTATCCTTTTTATCATGCTTTGAATTTATGAGTTCCTGGCATATCCGAGGCTTTCACCTTCGAATATGCCGGAACTCCTGCTATTTAATAGAATTGTATGATTACTTAAAAATTGCTACCATCTGCTTTTTTGCCCGGAGAAAATGCCAGGGCAGTATTGGCAGCAGTGTGCAGCATATAAGGTCCGGTTATATCCGGTGAACGAGTGATCGACTGATCCGCACCGAAGTCGAGACCGGTTCCTTCAACTGCGGTATCGAAAGTCAGGTATTCATTTCCATTGGCATCGTGCAGATAGATTTTATCTCCTGAATTATTGAGGTTCATATTTCCCGAAGTAGAAACTGCTACCTGCGCATTTCCGAAATCGCCTGCCGGGGTTCCACCACCAAAGAGCACATACACTCCATGGGCTGGGATCACGGTTCCGTTAGGGAAGGTATGTCTTGGAGTGAGTGAACCGATTTGGTCTTCATCATAAAGAGTGAAGCCACTTAAATCTATTTCGCTATTGCTGTCATTATAGAATTCGATGAACTCATCTTCCGAAGCACTTCTGGTACCATCACCATTAGCATCTCCCGCACTGCCACTTGCCGGATCGAAGAGTACTTCATTGATGATCAGCCCCTGACCTGAATTACCACCACTCATGTCGAAGGCACTTCCGTCAATCATGGTGCCTGGTGTGAAGGTTAGAGCAGCATTGGCTACTGTATGCATTGTATAGTCACCTGTGATATCAGGTGAACGGGTAATAGATTGATCTGAACCAAAGTCGAGGCCTGCACCTTCAACCGCAGTGTCGAAAGTGAGGTATTCATTGCCGTTGGCATCATGCAGGTAAATTTTGTCTCCTGCGTTGTTCAGGTTCATGTTTCCGGTTGTTGAAACCCCTACCATGGCTCCTCCGAAGTCTCCGGAAGGTGTTCCGCCACCGAAGAGTACATATACTCCGTGTGCAGGGATAATGGTTCCATTGGCGAAGGTATGTCTCGGGGTAAGTGAACCGATTTGATCTTCATCGTAGAGGTTAAATCCGCTCAGGTCAATTTCAACATCGCTGTCGTTGATGAACTCGATGAATTCGTCTTCTGAAGCACTTCTGCTACCATCGCCATTGGCATCTCCTGCCGAACCTGATGGTGGATCGAATAATACTTCATTGATGATTAGTCCGCGGCCTCCGGCATCATTATCTTCAATTCTGAAGGAAACTTCCTGCTCTGTAGCTTCAATGGCATTGGTTACATTTTCGACACTAACAATCACATCTTCCAAACCTTCGACCTCCACATCGTCTACTGCGGTTAAGGTGATGTTTCCTGAGGACTGGCCTGCCGGAATAGTAATAGAGGTTCCACTTGCGATGTAGTCTGTCAATGTGGTAGCGGCACCACTAAAGCCAAGCTCTACCGTTACAAGTGCATTAACAGGTTCGCTCATCGTTGCAGTTACTGTGGCTACACCTCCGGCTTCGGAAATGGCAGACATATCAGTTGACAGGGTAACATTAGGTGGTACAAACTCCTTCACGGTGAAGGTGTAGGAGATACTCTCTGCCAGCTCGTTTCCATCTTCTCCATAGGCTCCGGCAGGCAATGAAATGGTATATTCCGTTTCATAGTCGAGCTCGGCAGTGTTGGTAATGGTTACAATGGAGTTAGAATTGGTATAACTGAAACTCTTGCTCATTTCTCCCGAGGAGGAAGAAATGGAGAGCGCACTCTCAAAGGCGGAGGTATTAAGAGAGTGGCTAGAGATAACCTCAAGGCTAATGTTTGTATCGATCCCTGTGGGGTTGTCTTTCAGATTGGTTTCATTGACATTGGCCTTCAAAATGCGCAGGGCATTGGAAATAGGTTGCTCGTCATCGTTTTTACAAGCAACTACGACAACTAGCAAGGCTAGGGCAAAAAGTGCCAGGGTCTTAGGTCGTCTGTTTTTCATGTCAGTATTTTTAAGTGTCATTTTCTAAGAGTTGTTTATTCGCCAACCAGGTTTGAATACTGATCGGGTACTATGTTCCATATGGCAGGTAGTAGAAAGTAAATCATGAGGGTGATGAAGAAGATGGAGATGATATTCATCCATACTCCGGCTCTCATCATATCAGGAATTCTCAGATAACCCGAGCCAAAAACCACCGCATTGGGAGGTGTTGCTACAGGTAGCATAAATGCACAGGAAGCGGCTAAAGTGGCCGAAACCATCAACATATATGGGTTCATATTAAAGGCTATGGCCATGGGTGCCAGGATGGGTAACAACATGGCAGTTGTGGCCAGATTCGATGTCAGCTCTGTGAGGAAATTTACCGTGGCTACTAGAATCAGAATCACCAGAATCATGGCAATGCCATCTACCATGGATATCTGACTTCCGAGCCAAAGGGCAAGTCCGGTTGATCCGAAAGCCTCTGCCAGAGCCATACCACCACCGAAAAGTAAAATGATGCCCCAAGGCATTTTCACAGCCTCTTCCCAGTTGATAATCCTTTCTCCTTTTTTGCTGGAAGGAAGGATGAAAAGCACTATGGCTGCTACAATAGCAATGATGGTGTCATCCAAGGAAGGGATTAGTTTCTGAAGCAGGAAGGATCTTGAAATCCAGCAGAAAGCAGTGATCACAAATACGATTAACACGTATTTTTCTTCCCTGCCGAGCTTGCCCAGCTCCTTCAATAGAAGGCTGATTTCCTTTCTTCCACCAGGGAATTCATGGGTCTTCAACTTAAAGGCATATTTAGTCAGGTATTTCCAGCAAGCGAAAAGTAGAATTACCGAAACGGGTAGGCCAAACTGAAACCATTGAAAGAAGGAAATTTCTACTCCATAGGTCTCTTCTACTACGCCCACTAAAACAAGGTTAGGAGGGGTTCCTATGAGAGTAGCCATACCTCCAATGGATGCACTGTAGGCGATAGCGAGCATCAGGGCTTTCCCGAACATATCGGAAATCCTCTTTTCAACCAGGGCACTATCATTCAACTGACTGACGATAGCCATACCGATGGGCAGCATCATGACCGATGTAGCGGTGTTGGAAATCCACATTGAAAGGAAGGCTGTTGCCAGCATAAAGCCCAGGATGATATTCACCATGTTGGTGCCGATGGCATTGATAATGGTGAGGGCTATCCGTTTGTGCAGGTTCCATTTTTCTATGGCAATGGCTATGACAAAGCCTCCGACATACAGGAATACATATTTATGTCCGAAAGCAGCCGTTGTGCTGGCTAGGTCCATTACATTGAAGACCGGGAAGAGCACAATAGGCAGCAGGGCTGTTACTGCTATTGGAATAGCTTCGGTTACCCACCAGATAGCAATCCATATGGTCATGGCCAGCAGATGGAAGGCATTTTCCGGCATAGATTCCGGACCGCCAATGGTTTCCAACAGCATAAAGACCAATGGTCCAAGTATGAGTGATATTAACCTTCGCTTATCTCTCATGCTTAAGGGTTTTAAAGTCGAAGCCATCAACCAATTGCTGAAAGAAGTCAGCGGTATTTGGATCAATTATGGCCAAATAGAGTTTTTCTCCATCCTTATCGACCGTTTCCAGTCTGTTAGGAATGCTTGCAGTGTTTTTACCGGTGAAGAACCTGAAAAAGGCTAAGGCAGTCAAATAAGAACCTTCCGGAGAAGGGTGACTGCCATCATCAAAATACAGGTCAATGTCTGGCTGGAGTGAAATGCTTTCCATCCATATAGGTCCGACCGGAACCAAATGGCTATCCGTAGCTTTCGCGAGGTTGTTGTATCCATTGGTGATGGTTTCCTGCATCAGCGGATTCCACTTTCTTGCCCAGGTCATGTAAAAAACGGGTTCTTCACCTTTGGACTTAATGAGGTCAGCAAATAGCTTTCCGTACTTGTCGAAATCTTCAGGGGTATCAATGGTACTCATGCTGTGATTGTTCATGACTACAAAATCCCAGTCACCATTTTCAATCAGGTCTCTCGAAGTTGTATTTCTTTTTCTGTTCCAGTGTTCCTCAAGATTACTGCCTCCAACGGTTGATTGACGTGCAATTATTTCAATGCCCTGCGACTCTGCTATGGCACTGACCTGCTGAGGTAAATTCCAGAAATAGGTATAGCTATTGCCTACGAACAGCACCTTGATGGGCTCCTGGTTTTGCCCTAAAAGTGTTGTGGGGAGTAAAAGGATTGCCAGAAGGAAAACCTGGCAAATCCATTTTCTACGATTGCAATTCATGTATGAATAATATTTTTAAGCTTATTGATTTACCCTTGTTGGGTCGAAGAAATTAGGGATCGGGTTAGGAATATTACTGTTCCTGTCAATTTCCGACTGAGGATAAATGAACCTCTGGGGTAACTGACTTCCTGTATTAGGAGTAACCGGCACCCTAACCACTGTTTCGTTCTCTGTTCTCCTGATGTCGTTGAAGCCTTCAACCTGCCCGAAGAAGGTGATGTACCTTTCCTGAAGAATTTCTCTTAGCAGGGCGTCATCCGCAGATACATTATCCGGGTTTTCCATACCTCCGTTGGCGAAGTCCAGAGCCACATAGGCATCGTACCGAACATTGGCTGCATTGGCATTGGTGAGATAACCTCCGGCATCCATAAATGCTCTGAACTCATTCAGGTGCTGAAGTCCGGTGTTGAAACCACTGTTTCTGAACCCTGCTTCTGCCATGATCAACAGGTTCTCTTCGAAGGTTACTAGTGCGGTTGATGCTGTCTGTGCACCAAAGCCATCAGTTGTATTAGGCTGAACACCGATTGCTTTCGATTCGAACAAGTATCCATACCTACCAGTCTCGTTGGTTTTTGCATTACCTCTATAGTTGGTAAAATCAGAGCTGGCTACTGGGTCAGGGTTGATCATGCTTTCCATAAAACCTGAAACAACCAGGTCTGCCGCTCTTGAGTAAACCGCAAAGAACTGATAGGTGAGGTTAGACTCATCTTGCCCTGTTCCATGAGGAGCATACAGGCCGTTGTCACTGCTGCTGATACCATTTTGAGCAGCTGCATAAGCGCTCGAATAGTCTTTAACGTGCATATAATAGCGTGCTTTCAGGGTGTTGGCTACCTGAATCCACTTTTGGGCATCACCATTCAGGTAGATGTCAGAACCACTGGATGGTCGTCCTGAACCTCCTTGAAGATTGGTAATGGCTACATCTAGGAGAGACTGAATCTTGCCATAAACAGTTACCTGATCTTCGAAGGCCGGGTTTTCAACCTCAAACACTGCCTCATCGAATGGAATGTCACCATAAAGGGCAGTAGCCGTACCAAAGGCCATGGCTTGCATTACCTGGGTAATACCAATGCTGACCCCTGAAATGCCTTCATCCATAGCAGCTTGTTCGGCTACATGGGCGTTGCGCAGGGCATTAACGAATGCGTCATCCCACAAGTCATCAAAATCACTTGTGGTAACCGTATATTGATTGAAGCCCAGATGCTGACGGTCGATACCTGTGAAGTATCCGGCAAAAATTCCTGATCTTCTGGCTGTTTCTCCTGATTGTAGGATGATGTTTCCTACCTGAGCCCCTGTAAGAATATTTTGAAACTCTGCACTGGTAGGGCTGTTCGGGTCATCGTTAACTCCCTCAAACAAGTCTTGGCACGAGGCAATCAACAAGCAAATCGAAGCAATATATAGTATTTTTTTCATCTTGATTTTCTTTTATGAATTAGAATGTTGCGGTGAGGGTGAATACATAGGACTTGGTGCCTGGATTGTTGAAATAATCAATCCCTCTTGCTGAGCTAACCCCAGTGAGGTTGGTGTCAGGGTCATTTCCTTCGAACTTTGTCCATAGCAACAGGTTTCTTCCCGTTGCAGAAAGAGAGGCTGAACTCAACCCAATTTTAGAAATCCATGACGGGTTAATTCTGTAGCTCAGAGTAAGTTCTCTTAATCTGGTCCATGAACCATCTTCAATGTAAAGTTCATCATTACCACCGCTGAAGTAGCCGCCATCACCATTGTACCATGGTTCAGTCAATGCTACCGGACCGGCTCCAAAGTCATAGATATTTCCTCTGAATGTGGTGCCCATAGGAATGAGGTTACCATTGTAGTCCAAAAGATTTTGGTCTGCAGTAACTTCGTTTCCGGTACTAGCCCATCGGCCAAGGTCTGCCAAGACGGATTTGGTCCCGGCATAAATGTCTGCTCCTTGATAAGTCTCAAAGAGTACTGAAAGCGACCAGTTTTTATAGCCTATCTGAGTAATAAAGCTACCCTGCCAGTCTGGGTTCGGGTCACCGATAATGCCTTCAGTCTGGTCTTGCTCTGGGAATCCGTTTTCGTCATAAACAATATTGCCATCGGCATCGCGAAGCGATCTTGACCCCCACAGAATACCAATTTGATGTCCTTCTACGGCTCGGGCATTCACTGCGGCTAGTCCACCTAACTCGATTGACTGTACACCGACAAGGTTGTCTACATTGTTTTTGTTTCTACTGAAGATGAAATTGGCCTGAACAGTGAGGTCATTAGTTTTAACCACCTGATACCCAAGATCAATTTCAACTCCCTTGTTGCTTACCTGTGCCCCGTTAGCGTAGATTTCATCGTAACCTCTGGAGTTGGCAATAGGGAAGTTAAGTAGTACATCTTCAGTGGTGTTGTCGTAGTAGGTAGTGCTAAGAGTCAATCTGTTGTCCAGAAATCTCAGATCGGTACCAATTTCCAGCTCTTTCTTCCTTTCAGGTCTCAAGCTGAAATTACCTCGGTTAGTACTAGGTACGAACCCACCATTACCGTAGAAGCTTAAGCCAAGGCCTCCGCCATATTCGTCACTATAAGTTGGTGACACGAATACATTGGAGGTATTGTATCTGGCAGGTTGAACGCCTACTTCACCATAGGATACTCTGAGCTTACCGAAGCTGAGTACGTTGTTTTGAAGTGCATCCAACTTCGAGAACTGCCAGGCAAGTGAGGCGGAAGGAAAGAAAAATACATCGTCAGTTACATCTCCAAAGGTTGAGGCTTTCTCTGCTCTTAGGGAACCATTGAAGAACAGCATATCATAGGCCGAGAAGTTGGCAGAAGTATAAATAGCAGCAGTTTTCTCCTGACCGAATGTGCTGGACACTGTTCTGTTTTCAGGGAATGCATTGTCTATATCTCTAACTGAGCTTTGTGCATCCGTAAAGAGAATGAAGTTGGTAATTTCTGCTCCACTGGTTTCTCTTTTAATGCTGTTGTAGTTTACTCCAAGTAATAAGGAGCCATCGAAGTCATCATTGAATGTCTTGGTGGCCGTGGCTATGTAATCCATATTGAAAATGGTGTTTGAAGCCAGGTTGGTACCATAAAGACCGGCAGTGTAAGCTCCGGCCGCAGAGCCTGGAGTAAAGAATTCTTCCCTTCTTTCAGTGTAGTGGTCAATCCCTACCCTGGCTTTTAGGTTAAGCCAGGACAGAGGATCGGCCGTTAATGTAAAGTTGGAAATGAAGCGATCTGTGGTAGCCTCGTTGGGTTGCTCATAAATTGTCCATAATGCGTTGTTATAGACAGCGGTGTTATCCGCGCCAAGAGGCTCTCTATAAGATCGATGCCTGTTGGAGATTGGTGCAGCCGTACTGCTGGCGTAATAATCTCCGCGATATCCTGACTGATCGAAATCTGCTGGTGTTCTTAATAAGCCCAAGTAGAAGCCCGATGAACTCGCTCCCTTTCTGATTCTGTTCGATGTTGTTCTGGCATAGTTGGCATTGGCGCTTAGGCTAACTTTTGGAGAAAGCAGGTATTCTGCATTCACTCTGGCGCTACTTCTGCGGTAATCAGAATTGTTTCTGATAATTCCCTGCTGTTTCATATCGCTCAGGCTGAAATATATGCGGCTATTGTCGTTTCCTGAGGTCATGCTCAGGTTGTTCTCGAAATAGCTGCCATTTCTGAAGACCTGATCGAAGTTAGAGTCATCATAAATGGTTTGTGAGTTTTTGGAGATGATAGGGTAGTAGGTTACTCCATTCTGTCCAACAAAAAACTCTCCCGCAGTATTGAACTCATCGCTTCCGCCTGAACGATCTGCAATTTTATCGCCCCATGAATCTCTGGCCGTCTGGTTATAAACTCCATTATCCCCCTGACCGAAAGCAGTCTGCAATGGGTATTTTCTATTGATCTGATCTATTGAATAACTGGTTCGGTAAGTGATGCTCAGCTTCTTGTTGAAGTCTCCTTTTTTGGTAGTAATGAAGATCACTCCACCCAGTGCTTTTGTTCCCCACAAAGCAGCTGCAGAAGCGCCCTTAAGGACGGAGACATTTTCGATGTCATTGGGGTTGAGATCATTTAGCCTCGATTCCTGGGCTACTCCACTTGATCCGCCATCTCCTCGAACATCATTACTGATCGGCACACCATCAACAACAATGAGAGGCTGGCTATTACGGGTTATACTGGAAAGGCCTCTGATTTGTATAAAAGCTCCTGCACCCGGGTCACCAGAATTTCTGGAAATCCTCACACCTGAGATTTTACCAGACATACTGTTCAATAAGGTAGGCTCGGCTGCCTTGGTGATTTTATCTCCCTGAACGGTGGTGTTGGCATATCCTAGGTTGTCTTTGTTTTGTTTAAGACCAATGGCGGTAACCACTACTGTTTCCAGCTCTGAAACCTCTTCCATGAGGGTTACATTGATGGTCGTTTGGTTGCCAACTGTTTTGGTTACTGTCTGGAATCCCAGAAAGGAAAATCTCAGTACAGAATTTTCATCTTTTACTGTTATCTGGTACTCTCCATTTAATCCGGAGATCATACCATTTCTTGTTCCCACTTCCAGAATGGAGACACTGGGTATTGCTTCCCCGGTTTCGTCTACAACTTTGCCCTTTACATTAATTTGCGCCAGGGCTACATGCCCGAAGGTGCACAAAAGACAAAACATTAGTATTTTAGAGCGTTTGATCATAGTGTAATTACTTGTTTCTTAGTTTTTTTAAATCATCCTTTGAGTAGAAGGAAACTTTGTTTAGTGATTGAGTTGATTGACTCGTTTTTCGGCAATCGTTTGCATCTTACAAAAGAAAATTTTGCATTTCAGTGATTTAAGGAATTATATTCTATTTCATTGAATTTTAACGGATTTCAACGAATGTGTAATTAGGTTTTGGCCATATGGCGGAAGATAAGTATCAGGAATTTGTCGAAAAGCTGGTGAAGCTTTATGGGCAGTTTGACAGCGAATTAAAGAGGTTCGCTAAGTCCAGCAACTCCGAAATATCCAGAAAGCTTGGTTATAGTGATGCTCAATTCTCCAGGTTGATCAACTCAAGTGCTACGGAAGGGGAATACGTTCGGGCTATTCAAAATACCGATCGTATTCTCAAACTCATGGCACTGGAAATGGAGCTCAAGCAAGTTAAGTCCGGTGAACCAGCTCCTTCTGAATCATCTTCAAAGAAGGCAGGAAAAATACTGATGGGTGTTGCTGTGTTGCTTGCCCTTTGTTCTGCCTTTCTATTCTATCAGAATCGCATGCAAAGAAGCAAATTGTTGCATGTTCCTGAAACACGCGATGGCATGTTGAAATGGAGCTTTGAAACTGCCTATGTAAATCCCTTTATTGAACTGGATGATCTTCCTGCTGACTGCTCTTACCCATGTTATAAATACCAAGGAAAGTGGGAACTTAAGAACCCTTATAAGATACCTTTCTTCAGAGAAAGAAATGGTTTTCACTATGTGGCAACTGAAGTGAATATGTATGCCCGCTGCATGAGTGAAAAGAGTGCTGAAGGAAACATCATTGAAGCCTATGAATATCAACGTCATGAAATCTGGTATGACAAAAGAGAGTTACCTATCGATTCATTCATGGTGGCCTCTAACAAGACTCAATTGAGAGGTTCATATCAGAATTTGGACTTTGAGGAAAGTGAAACTTTTGTGAGGCTGGCGGTTATCCATACCTTTTTTAGAAATGAATTCAATCTGGATTCTGTAGGAATCGGTCGAAGCGGAAAAGTGATAGGAAGAGATGTTGAGTTTGTACCCGAAAGTACACTCAGAAACAAGTTTGAGTCAGCTTCACAGCTACAGGATGCCATGACGCAGGTAAATGCCATTATAGCCAATCGACTTGAAGATTTCTCGAGACCTATCTCATGTGACTTTGCTGAGCTTCCCAAGAATGACTTCAACATGATATCAGAGGGAGACCAAATCAGCTTCGATTGTCAAATGACGACCAGCCGTTTTTCTATTGATTATACCAAGACCTATGTCTTGAAAAATCAATTCATCAAGAACACCTGTGTTCCGGCTATCTAGAGGTTTCTATAGTTAATTTGGAGGATATACCCATTGTAGCGTGCCTTGCTTCTTCAGCCAACCTTGGGTCATGCACATACTGGAGTTTTCTCATGCTGATCATTTCCATGCTGAGGAAGTCGAACTCTTCTACAATCTTTCCCTTTAGCTCATAAATTCCTTTCCCCCTAAATGGATATTTAGCGGCCATAGGAGGGAAGTGAGTGGTGTCTATAAAATGCCCTTCTCTATCCAGCCAGGTGCCAAATTGCATACGCTTTCCGCCAGAAGTACTGGTGTTTTTAATGTGGATGAGGTAACCAATCATTGTGACTTCCTTGTTTTTATATTGCTCCATTTCCCTTACCATCACTTCTTCTTCAGGTTGGTCCTTTAGCATATCGAAGGGATTGCAAAGAGGGAAGCCCAGCAGGTCTATCTGATCGAAAGCATCTTCCAAAGTGTCATAGCTCAATTCCGGAATGCTAAATCTTTTTACCTCAGGGTCGAAAAGCATTTTTACAGGTTTGGATTTCTTACTATTCCCCAGCCTGAAATGGGCTTCCCATAGTAATTCTTTCTTCCCAATACCGGTAAAGCGAAAAGCATTGATTCGAATAAGCAGACTGAGTTGGTCGAGTGAAATGGGTACACGCTTCATGAAATTATCGAAGCTCATAAATACTCCATTTTCATTCCTTTGAGCGAGAATGGCATCTATTGTTGTGTGCTCCAATTCACTAATAAAGCCAAAGCCCATGTAGATGCTATTACCATAAATGGTGCAAAGGTTTTCGCTTTGATTAATACAGGGAGCCTGTACATCAGCACCATGCATATAAGCCTCATGAGCATAGAGTTCAACTCTGTAAAAACCACCGCCATTGTTCATGGTAGCTACCATGTATTCTAGCGGATAATAGGCTTTGAGATAAAGACTTTGATAGCTTTCTACGGCATAGCTGGCCGAGTGGCCTTTGGCAAAGGCATAGCCGGCAAAGCTTTCGATCTGCCGCCAGACATCAGCTGCCAATTCGTAAGAGTGACCTTTCTTTCTACAGTTTTCGAAGTATTTGTCTTGAACTTTCTGAAATTCTTCACGAGAGCGGTATTTGCCCGACATGCCTCTGCGTAGTACATCTGCTTCTGCCAGAGTGAGATCTGCGAAGTAGTGGGCGACTTTAATTACATCTTCCTGATAAACCATTACGCCATAGGTTTCAGGCATAATTTGTCTAAGAATAGGGTGAGCTTCTTCTCTTCTTTCCGGCTCTCGAAAACGGAGAATATACTGACGCATCATTCCCGATTTGGCTACCCCCGGCCTGATGACTGAGCTGGCCGCTACCAGTCCGAGGTATTCATCTACCCTCAGCTTCTTCAAGAGCATGCGCATGGCAGGAGACTCTACATAAAAACAGCCAATAGCTTCACCTTCTTTTAGCATTCCCTTAATTCGCTCATCACGCTTGAATTTCGGGATGTCGTGAATGTCGATTCTCTCATCTTCAGGATGATTCCGTTCAATAATCTGCAGACTGTCCTTGATTTTGCCCAAACCTCTTTGGCTCAGAATATCGAACTTATAGAGGCCGATATCTTCCGCAACAATCATATCGAAATGGGTAGTGGGGAAATTTTTAGGTGGAAGATCAGTGGCGGTGTAATAGTGAATGGGTTTTTCGGAAATGAGAATACCTCCGGCATGAATACTCAGATGACTGGGAAAGCCCTGGATATATTGCCCATACCGAAGCACCAGCTTTTGCGTTTCGTCTAGTTGCTCATAAGGGGTTGCTTGAATGTGTTCTATTTCATGAGGAGGGAGGCCTAATACCTTTCCTAACTCTCGGATGACAGCCCTGATCTGAAAGGTGCTATAAGTGGCTAGGAGTGCCACATTTCCGCCTTCTCCATGCTGAAACTCCCTGAAGATAAATTCAGTAATGTCTTCCCTGTCTTTCCATGAAAAATCGATATCGAAGTCAGGTGGATTTTGCCGGTATAGGTTGATGAAGCGCTCAAAGTAGAGGTCGAGCTCAATGGGGTCTACATCGGTGATGCGCAGAATATAGGCTACCACGCTATTGGCTCCGCTACCTCGGCCTACATAGTAGAAGCCTCTTTCCCTTGCATACTTGCAAAGCTTCCAGTTGATCAGGAAGTAAGACATAAAGCCTTGTTGCCTGATGACACCAAGCTCGGTTTTAATCCTACTTTTTATCTTTTCGGAAGGTTTGGGGTAACGATAGGGTAGTCCCTTCTCGCAAAGTTCTTCAAGCAATTGGTAATCCTGCTCAGGAGATTCTGTAAAGGCCTTGAGGTTTTTGTTGAGGTTTTCTCCTTCAAAATCGAAATGGATATGGCATTGATTGAGCAGCCACTCTGTATTTTCAATCATATAGGGATAGGCTGAATAAAGCTCTCTTAACTCATTCACAGGATAGATAAAATCTCCCGGGTCAGCTTCTTCAGATTTCGGAAGTTTACTCAGCAAGGTGTTGTTGTCGATAGCCCGCAGCAGGCGATGTGCATTGAAGTCGCGTTTCAGTACCACTCGCTCACCGGTTTTATCATCAACTTTACTTCGGAAGGTGGCGGTGGGCAAGGCCACCAACCTGTTCTCGTCCATTTGGTGAGGCGGATAAACCAGCTTTGGCAAATCCTTAGGTTTAACCCCAATGAATTCTAATTTTTTTAGCTCAAAGCCAGTGTACTTACTAAAAGGATAAACCACAAAAGCATGTTGAAATTCAGGAGCTCTTGGAGGTATTGCTTCCTTGCTATGCAGATGGTTCGATAAATATTTATTGATCTCTCTAAAGCCCTCATTGTTTTTAGCAATAGCTACAAAAAGCTGGTCGGCCCCATTTCTGAAATCAATTCCTAAAATCGGTTTTATGTCAAATTTAGAAGCCAGACGAACAAAATTGATACTGGCTGCAGTGCTATTGATGTCGGTGAGGGCAAGCGTTTTTACTCCCGCTTGTTGCATCATCTCAAGCAGTGATTTGGTATTTATAGTACCATATTTAAAGCTGTAATATGAATGAGAGTTGAGGTACATGAAAGCTCAAAGCTTCTTAAATTTTATTCAAATTACTAATAAAAATAGTAAACTAAAATATTTAGATTTAGGCTTTAATTCCGTAGCAACCTAAATAGTGGAGAAAACGATACTACATCTTGATCTCGACACATTCTTTGTGTCGGTTGAGCGATTGTTGGATAACCGATTAATTGGCAAGCCTGTATTAATTGGTGGTACATCAGATCGCGGAGTAGTAGCTTCATGCAGCTACGAAGCGAGAGCCTATGGAGTGCATTCCGCTATGCCTATGAGACGAGCCAAGGAGCTTTGTCCAGATGCCATACAGATTAGAGGAAACTCAGGCAATTACACTAAGCATTCTGAAGCTGTTACTGAAATTATTAAAGAAACCGTTCCGCTTTATGAGAAGACTTCCATCGATGAGTTTTATGCAGACCTGACGGGTATGGACAAATTCTTTAGCAGCTACCAAATGGCTAAGGAACTTAGAGCCAGGATTAAAAAGGATACCGGGTTACCCATTTCATTTGGCCTTTCAAAAAACAAGACCGTTTCAAAAGTGGCTACAGGAGAGGCAAAGCCTGATAATGAAATCAAGATCGATTACGGTCTGGAAAAGCCATTTTTGGCTCCTCTCTCTATTAGTAAAATCCCCATGGTGGGTCAGCAAACCCAGCTTACCCTCTACAGTTTGGGAGTAAAGAAAATTCAGACCATTCAGGAAATGCCTGTGGAACTGATGGAAAAGGTTTTAGGGAAAAACGGAATAAGCATCTGGAAAAAGGCGAATGGGCTGGATAACTCTCCGGTTATTCCCTATAGTGAGCGCAAGTCTATTTCTACAGAAAGAACTTTCGATAGAGATACCATCGATGTCCATAAACTCAAGGGTATTCTGCTGGCTATGGCCGAAAATCTGGCCTTTCAACTGAGAAGAGGGCTTAAGCTCACAGCTTGTGTAACGGTGAAAGTTCGCTATTCCGATTTCAATACCTACACCCTGCAATCCCGGATTCCTTACACCTCCGCAGATCATGTGCTGATACCCAAAACACTGGAGCTATTCAACAAACTCTATAACAAGCGATTATTGGTTCGACTTATTGGGGTACGGTTTAGTCATCTAGTCGAAGGCGGTTTACAGATCAATCTTTTTGAAGACAATGAAGAGATCATCAATCTCTATCATGCCATGGATAAAATCCGAGACAAACATGGTGATCGTAGTGTGCTAAGAGCTTATGGAATGGAAGCTAAGACCATCAGTCGGTTCAATCCTTTCACCGGAGAACCACCACCATTATTGGCTAACAGACGGCAGTAGGGTTTACTACTTCCATTTAATATTACAGCCCAAACTTGGAATCTGTGGAGCTGATACTTCTTTACCTTCAAGTATTTCATCTAAGGCAGCTCTTAGGTCTTTTCCCGTAACTGGCACGCCATTGCCCGGTCGTGAACTGTCTAATTGACCGCGGTAGGCACACTTCATCTCCGCATCGAAAACGTAGAAATCTGGAGTACAGGCCGCATCATAGGCTTTGGCTACCGCTTGAGTTTCATCATATAAATAGGGAAAAGTATAACCTACTTTTTCAGCTTCCTCTTTCATTAACTCAGGAGAGTCTTGCGGATAATTCTCCACATCATTCGAGCTGATAGCTATAAATGAAACGCCTTTAGCCTGATAGTCTTTTGCCAACGAAACGATGCCGGCATCTACATGCTACACAAATGGACAATGATTACAGATAAACATGACCACAGTAGCCTTATCAGACATCAGTTCATCAAG
>JABXIP010000019.1 GCA_013373005.1 Cytophagia bacterium
ATTGTGGACAACATCAAAGATGCGACCAAGAATGCCCAAAAGATATCCAAGAAGTTTTAGCTCTGGCTACTTCTTTAGTACTGTACTCACCTCATCTAACGAAACACCGCCATACTCATTTCCCCAGGAGTTGGAGATATAGGTAAGTATCTCTGTGACTTCAGCCGCATTTAGCGAAGGAATGGCCGGCATTGGTTGGTTATAACCTGTTCCGTTCACTGTAATCGCTCCGCTTAGCCCATTCACAATTATAGTGGCTGCTCCGGGAACATCCTTGAGCAAGTAATCAGAGTTTTTAAGAGGTGGCATTAGCGTGCCCAAACCTTCGCCACTCTCCTGATGGCAATTGGCGCAATATTGAGTGTAGAGTTTCTTTCCGTTGGTGAAATATTTGATCTCGGTATTATCCAGCCTGTCCTGAATCTTAGCTCCTTCCGACTTTTCACCTGAGCAAGAATTAAGACTTACACAAAGAATTAATAGAGCTATAACTTTATCAACTGAGATAGTCTTCAATCGCTTTCTACAATTCTGAAGTCCGAAATCTGATGTCTGAAACCTGTAACCTGATGTCCGATGTCTAATTCCCATTCTCAGCCAATAGTTTCGGAATATCACTGATCAGAGCAGTAACCTGCTTAGGGTCAGTACCATCGTACATACCTCGGATTCTTCTTTGACCATCCACGAGAATAAAAGCGCCACTGTGGATGTACCCTCCTGGAGCATCGGAATTTTCACCAACAGGTACCAGATAGCCTGCACTACTTCCTATCTCATAAATCTCATCCTTATTGCCGGTAAGGAAATGCCAGGTTTTGTTATCGGGCACACCCAGTCTCTGAGAGAAATCTTTCAGATAAGCCACCGTATCATGCTCTGGGTCGATAGTATGTGAAAGGATAGCAAAATTGGGATCATCTTTAAACTCTCCATAAACCCTTAGCATCTGTTGTTTCATTATAGGACAGATAGTAGGGCAAGTACCAAAGAAGAAATCGGCTACGTAGATCTTTCCATCAACAGTAGATTCCGTAACAGCCATACTATCCTGATCTACAAACTGAAAATTGGGGATGGTGTGATAAACAGTATCAATTTTTCCGCCTACTTCTTTATATTCTGTTCTGCCAAGAATAGGCAGCTGTTGGGTTGATGATGTACCGCCACAGTTGCTTAGCATCATCACCAATAAAACTCCTGCTAACAACTCGATTCCTAACTTCTTCATTCCTTTCTCTCTCTATATTTTTTGTATGCCTGAACGGCTATCATTAACACTACTGTCACTGCAACAAAACCAAGCGTCCCTTTGATCCAATCGAGTTGATTTTTTAACACAATCAGAAAAACAACGGATATCAAAATGATAGTGGCCACTTCATTGAGTATTCTCAATTTCATTGAGCTCAGTCTCGCCACTCCTTGCTGCAGCTCTTTGTAAATTTTATGGCAATAGAGCTGGTAAACGTATAGCAGCAACACAAAGCTGAGCTTAATATGCATGAATGGAAGCTTCAGCATATCTGGGTATTGGATAATCATAGTTGTGCCCAAAATCAGCGTGATAATGGCAGAAGGCCAGGTAATGATTACCCAAAGTTTCTTAGCCATTATGGCCAACTGCTTGCTTAGAATGGAACGCTCAGGCTCGTGCTTATCGAGTGCTTCGGTTTGATAAACAAACAACCTCACAATATAGAACAAGCCAGCAAACCAGGTGACTATGAAAATGATATGCAAAGACTTGATATACAAGTTGGCCATGGCGCAAAGGTAACAAGCGAATCTCTAATTAGCTGATTTGATGATGAGCTAATTTGATGATTATGAAACTACCCAAACAAAGTCCCTGTCTGACCAGGCTTTTTGAGCTTCAGGTGTTCATAGGCCAGATGGGTTGCTTCTCTTCCTCGGGAGGTTCTTTTCAGGAAGCCTTCCTGAATCAGAAACGGCTCATAAACCTCTTCGATGGTTTCGGCTTCTTCACCAACGGCCGTGGCAATAGTTGAGATTCCCACAGGACCACCCTTGAACTTCTCAATAATGGTGGTGAGAATACGGTTATCCATATCATCCAAACCATGCGAATCAACATCCAAGGCATTGAGAGCCATTTCGCTGATTTCCTTGGTAATTCGGCCTGTGCCCTTAATCTGCGCAAAGTCTCTGGTTCTTCTTAATAGGTTGTTGGCAATACGAGGGGTTCCGCGGCTTCTTCTGGCAATTTCATAAGCGGCCTCCTCGTCAACAGGAGTATTCAATATTTCACAAGAACGAAGCACTATGCTGGTTAGCAATTTGGAATCATAATATTCGAGTCTTGCGTTGATTCCAAATCTCGCTCTGAGTGGTGAAGTCAATAAACCTGATCGTGTAGTGGCGCCAACCAGCGTAAATGGATTCAAGCCTATTTGTACAGTTCGAGCGTTAGGCCCGGAATCGAGCATAATGTCGATTTTATAGTCCTCCATGGCAGAATACAAGTACTCTTCAACTATCGGGTTGAGCCGGTGAATCTCATCTATGAAGAGCACATCACCTTCTTCAAGGTTAGTCAGCAATCCGGCCAAATCACTCGGTTTATCCAAAACTGGACCTGAGGTGGTTTTAATTTCTGCCCCTAGCTCATTGGCTATAATGTTGGAAAGCGTTGTTTTCCCTAAACCCGGAGGGCCATGCAAAAGCACGTGATCCAAAGGTTCGGAGCGCTTTTTGGCTGCCAGTACAAAGATTTTGATGTTATCTACAATCTTATCCTGCCCCGCAAAATCATCGAAAGTAAGCGGGCGTAAGGCTCTCTCTATATCTTTTTCGGACGAATTTAGATCGTCAGCACTAGGATCAAGGTAATCTTCCCTCATTCAACAGAAATTCATTCAAAAGATAATCAA
>JABXIP010000440.1 GCA_013373005.1 Cytophagia bacterium
GCACTGATTTTTCAACCAGACATTGTAAAAGAAGTTTCCGGCTGGGAAGGGACTAGTGGTGAAATGACTTTTGTGGGCTTAATGAAGTCTCTCTATGGAGATATTGCTATTGTTACTGGGAACGAAATTGTAGATGAACTACTTTCCTCAGGGGGAATGTATGGCATGCTGAATACCGTATGGTTGATTGTGTCTGCCATGATATTCGGTGGAGTAATGGAAGCCAGCGGAATGCTCACTAGAATTGCTGAAGCTGTTATTTCTAAAGTAAAATCTACTGGTTCTCTTGTGGCGGCTACGGCCGGAACGACCATATTTTTCAATGGTACAGCATCCGATCAATATCTTGCCATTGTGGTACCGGGAAGAATGTATGCCGATATTTATAAGAAGAAAGGCCTGGCACCTGAGAATCTGAGTCGTACGCTGGAAGATTCCGGAACGGTGACTTCAGTGCTCTTCCCATGGAACACCTGTGGAGCTTATCATTCTGGGGTTTTAGGGGTAGCAACAGGAGCTTATATTCCTTATGCCTTTTTTAACCTGATTAGCCCAATTATGACTATTGCATATGCTTACCTCAATATCAAAATCAAAAAGTTGACCAAAGCAGATGATACTGCTGAGTAAGAATTAAAATTATATGATGTTTCCGCTATCGATTACGAAGAAAGAAGTTATGGATTTTCCTCTGAGGCATTATCCGGGGAAGATTGTAGTAGCGGCATCAGAGGAGCAGATTCAAAGAGCTATTCAGGAAATCAACAATTCTACTGTAGTAGGTTTCGATACTGAGGCCAAGCCCACCTTTGTTAAAGGGCAAATCCGAAACATTGGATTGATTCAGGTAGCCACGGATCATAAGGTCTTTCTTTTAAGAATTCATAAAGTGGGTGTACTAGACTGTATTCATGAATTGTTGGAAAACGAGAATATTCTGAAAGTGGGTATTGGTCTTAAGGATGACTACAACCTTTTGGATAGACTTAGACCGTTGACTCCTCAAGGCTTTCTCGATTTGAATGATACCATGACTGAGTTGGGAGCAGAAAGCATTGGTGCTCGTAATCTGGCCGCAATGATTCTTGAAATTCGCATTTCAAAGTCGGCTCAAACTTCTAACTGGGAACTGGAAGAACTGACACAAAAGCAGCTGCATTATGCTGCTACCGATGCCTGGATTTGCCTGGAGATTTACAAGAAGCTCGAAGGCTGGGGCTACATATGATTTTTACTCATTTATTATCTGACAGGCTTTTTATCACAACCAGAAACACTGCCGAATGAAATTTAAACTGATCATTTTCTTAGGGCTATTTTTTGCTCAATCGACTTTCGCATTTCAGATTAGGGATTTCCAGGATCACTATATCCAGATGGCCGATGAGACCTTCAACAAAGAAGGAGCTTATAATACGGTGGCTTTTGTTGAAAAATATTTCCGCATAGTAGGTAATGAAGGTTTCAATGCCAGTATTCATCATGTGGCTGAGAAATTAGAAAAGGCGGGCTTTATCAATGAGGAAAAGGCTGGTGCAAATGATCGACTTACTTACAGAATTGAGAAAAGAGAATTACAGAGAAAGACGTGGGAGCCTGTAGCAGCTAGTCTTAAACTTGGCTCAGGAAAAGAACTTCTCAACTTCAAGACCAACCGAAATATGATTGCCATTAACTCTTTCAGCACAAAAGGCGAGCAAGAGTTTGAAATGGTTTTTGTAGGTGATTCAAAACCGGCTGAATTCGATGATTACGACATGAAAGGCAAGGTGGTAGTAGGAGAAGGTTCAGCCAGAGTGTTTTTTCAGGAGGCAGTTGTAAAAAGAGGTGCTGCCGGAGTGATGGTCTATTCTATTCCAGACTTTAACCAACCTTCGAAGCATGTTAATTCTATTTCGTTCTCAAGTATTCCTCTCAATGAAGAGAAGGAATCTTTCGGAGTACTTCTTTCTACCGATGCCTATGACAATTTGATGAATGCCATCTTCGAAGATCAATATCAGATTAAGCTAAACCTTGAAACCAGAATTTATGATTCTGAAGAGTTGACCATCGTTGCCGAATTGAAGGGAAGCAAAGCACCAGACGAGCGTTTTGTTTTTAGTGCTCATGTGCAGGAGCCCGGAGCCAATGACAATGCCAGTGGAGTTGGTGCTCTTTCTGAAGTAGCCATTGCCAGTGCAAAGCTCCTTCAACAAGGAAAGATCAATCCTGAAAGAACAATCACTTATCTATTTGGCGATGAAATTGTTTCAACCAGAAGATATGTGCAGGAAGACCCTGAAAGGGCCAAAGGGATTAAGTGGGGAATGAGCCTCGACATGGTGGGTGAAGACACTGAGAAAACAGGCGGTACATTTCTAATAGAGAAAATGCCTGATCCCGGAGCTATTTGGGTTAGGGGAGTTGAAAAGCATTCTGAGTGGGGTGGAAGACCTTTGACTAAAGACCAGCTGAAGCCACATTACTTTAATGATTTGGTGATTTCTGTTTTCAAGAATATTGGAGAGCAGAAGAATTGGGCGGTGAACTTCAATCCCTTTGAAGGTGGAAGCGATCATGTACCTTTTCTACAAGGGAATATTCCAGGCTTGCTTCTTTGGCATTTTACTGATCAGTTTTACCACACCGATGGAGACAGGATTGATAAGGTGTCGAAAGAAACCCTGCACAATGTAGGAACTGGAGCTTTGGCTATTGCACTCATGCTAACCGAGCACAAGGATAATTTGGCAAATATGGTTCTTCTGAATACTTCAACTGCTGCTACTATGAGGCTACAGAAGGAGATGAACCTTAGCAAACAAAACATTGCTAATGGTGAGAACAAAGAAGAGCAGTTGGATATTCTCAATACCTGGATTGACTATTATCAAAAGACTTTCAATACTGTACTGGACATCAATCCGAAAAATGCAGAGGCCTTTAAAAAGAACTTAGAAGAAACTCAGATGGCCTTAATCACTTACGCCAATATGCTGAGAGGGCAGATTAAGTAGCTGGCTACCACCTTCCGGCATACTTCAGGTTTTCATTTCCTATTTGCTGTAGATAAGCACGTTTCAGTTGTGTTATCTGGCGAATATGAATGTAGTCATGTGCTAGCCAGTTGCTGAGCATCATTTTAGCGCTCATTGTTCCCAAGTGCTCATGCTCGAATGAGCTGCTCCAGTTAACCCCTTTCAGACTTCTTAGCCATTGAATTGATTTCTCTCTTTCCTCAATCCACTCTCCAATTTTTGATTGGTAGTTCTGGTTCATATAATCATGCTCGGTTACCCAGTTGAGCGGATCGAATTTCTCCAATTCATACTGTTCAGGATAAAGCGCAAGCCGTACTCTTTTTCTGAAGTCATCTTTCTCTTCGTCTACCAAATGGCATACAATTTCAAGTAGGCACCATTTTGCAGGTTCGGGCCGCCATTGAGGCATTCCTTCTTCAACTGCTGAGAGTAGGTTTTGAAAAATCGGAATATGAGATTCCAATTGGTCTACTATGAATTGATTTTCCATAAAGTTCAGATCAAATGCATCCTTTCATAAGGAACAATGTCTCTAGTACAAAAACCTTAATAAGATGCATAAATTCAAAACAACCCTAACCCTGATGATCTTCTTTTCTACGCTCTTTGTAGTTCAAGCTCAGGAGAGAGTAGAAAAAAGTTTTACTGGTATTAAAAGTATTCGACTTACCACTTCTTCAGGAAATGGCACCATCAAGAAAAGCTCTTCCAATGAAGTGAAAGTTGTTGTAGAGTATACCTATGATAAGGACGATTATCGTCCAGAGTTTGAGCAAAATGGTGACAGACTCAATATTGATGAAGATTTTAGCCGCAGTCGCTGGACAAAGGGTTATTCTAAATGGACTCTTGAAATTCCTGATGGTTTGATCCTTGACTTTAAAACCGGTTCTGGTAACATCGATGTGATAGGAGTAAATGTTGAACTTAACTCCAATACAGGCTCTGGGAACATTGAGGTAGATAATGTGATCGGGAAAGTTCGAGCCAACACTGGTTCAGGAAATATTTCACTTACAGAAGTTGAAGGCCGAATGGATGCGAATACCGGTTCCGGATCGATCAGACTGGATCGTGTGAAGATTGAGGATGGTGCTCGCTTCAATACAGGCAGTGGTAATATTAGAGCCAATACGCTTGAAGGTGAAGTAGACATGAACACCGGCTCAGGAGGTATTGATGTACAAGGTGTGACCATAACAGGACATTCTTCTTTCAATACTGGTTCAGGAAATGCGAGGGTAGAGCTTGCTGCTGAATTGGATTTCGATCTTTCAATTAACACGGGTTCAGGTAATGCCACGCTAGATTTCAATGGTCAGGAAATAGCAGGCGATTTCTACATGAAAGCCTCAGACAAATCAAATATCCGAGCACCATTCAGTTTCGATAAGGAATATGAAGAAGACAGAGGTTGGAGAGGTAGAACAAACTATATCAAAGAAGCCAAAGTAGGTAATAAGGATATCAGAATTAGAATCAGCACTGGTTCGGGTAATGCTGTAGTGAGGCAATAAAATTTCAGACTTCGGTGTAACGAATTGGCGTTACCGAAGTCTTCTTTCCATCAAGCAACTCAAAGGTCAAAATGCTCAAAAATTTTATAGTCGTGGCTTTTCGCAGCCTACGCAAAAACTCACTGTATTCTGTAATCAACATTTCAGGGCTGTCTGTAGGTATTGCCTGTAGTATCCTGATTCTTTTGTGGGTAAGAGACGAAACCTCTTTCGATCGATTTATTCCCAAAGTAGATAAGCTACATCAGGTCTGGGTGAATGCCGAATTTGATGGAAGTGTGCAATCGTGGATTTCCGTCCCACTGCCATCTTATATGGAATTGAAATCGGCACATGCCAAAATTGTGAATACCGCGGTAGCCGGTTGGGGTAGTGATAGGCTCATTGCCAATGGCGATAAGAGAATCAACATTCAAGGATATTATGTGAGCGAGGAGTTTCTCGATATGTTCGAATTTCCGATGATTGAGGGAGATAGGAGCAAAGTACTGGATGACCCTTCCTCTATTGTCATTTCTGAAAAGCTGGCGGCCACCATGTTTGAAAAGGGTGAAGACCCAATCGGTAAGTTTCTTAAGGTGGAAGATGCGAGTACGTTACAGGTTACAGGCATTATCAAAGACCTTCCTCAGAATTCATCTTTTCAATTCGATTACCTAATTCCATGGAAGCATAGAGCTGCCATTCAACAATGGGTGAGAGATAATGAGCAAAACTGGGGTAACTATTCTTTTCAGGTTTATGTAGAAACTGCTAATCCAGAAGATCATGACGAAGTACAGGCGGGAATCAAAGATATTTTGACAGAAAAAGGGCAGACAGATGTGCCTAGAGAGTTCTTTATTCACCCCATGACTCGGTGGAGGTTGCATTCTAACTTTGAAAATGGAGTAGAGGCCGGTGGACAGCATGAGTATGTTACGCTGTTTTCAGTGATAGCTATGTTTATTCTTATCATCGCCTGTATCAACTTTATGAACCTAGCCACAGCTCGTTCCGAGAGAAGAGCCAAGGAAGTTGGTATAAGAAAAACCTTAGGGTCGAAGAGAGGACAGCTGATTATGCAGTTTTATGGTGAGTCGATTCTCATCTCACTGATTTCTTATCTCTTTGCTATTCTGTTGGTTTTTGTAGCATTGCCATCTTACAATAACCTGGTAGATAAACAGCTGTTTGTTGACTTTGCATCCTCGGAATTCTGGATTTTCTCTCTGGCAATCATTTTGGTAACCGGAGTTATTTCGGGAAGCTATCCATCACTCTATCTGTCTTCTTTCAACCCTGTGAAGACATTGAAAGGGAAAATTTCAGTTGGCAAGAATGCCAATCTGCCAAGAAGGATTTTGGTGATGCTCCAATTTGGCTTCGCTATAGTGCTCATCATTAGCACCATTGTGATTCTTAAGCAAATAGACTTAGCCAAGAGCAGAGATATTGGCTACAGCCAGGAAGGCTTGATTTCAATGACACTAACGGATGCGATTGGTGAAAACTACGATGTAATCAAGAATGAGCTGAAACGAAAGAATTTGATTGTGAACATGACCCGTTCGAACAGCAGAGTCACCAGCATCAATTCAAATAACTTCCTTGGTTGGCCAGGTAAACCTGAAAGCCAGAAGGTGATGTTTGTTACTGTTGTACGCGGCTATGACTGGGCAGAGACCATGGGGGCAGAAATGCTTTATGGTAGAGATCTTAGTAAGGAATTTGCCACCGATTCAACCGCAATAGTCATCAATAAGTCTGCTTTGGAGCTGATGGGCATTGAAGGTGACCCAATTGGTACTCAACTCGATTTATGGGGAGATAAAAGAACTTTGGTAGGTGTTGTGGACAATGTAATGATGGGCTCACCTTATGAAGAAGTGAGGCCGATGTTTATGATCATTGATGATTGGGGTGGATCAGTTACCCTAAGATTACCGGCTACCAATGATATGCAAGCTACCTTATCGGGTGTTCAGGAGGTTTTTGAACAGTATAATCCTGCTTATCCGTTTGAATATGAATTTGCAGATGTGGCTTTTGAAAGAAAGTACACCACCATCAATCTGACAAGAAAGCTTTCGATGGTGTTTGCCTTGCTAACCATTTTTATTACCGGTTTAGGGCTCTTTGGCCTGGCATCATATACTGCTCAGCAGCGAATCAAGGAGATTGGCATTAGAAAGGTTTTAGGTGCTTCGGTTACCAATCTGGTAGGTATTATGTCGATCGATTTTGCCAAACTGGTTTTAATGTCTTTTGTGGTATTTGCACCAATCGCTTATTTCTTGTTGAAAAATTACTTGCAACGATATACCATTAGAACCTCGCTTGATTGGTGGATTTTTGTACTCACAGGTTTAGTGGCATTGATTTTCGCTATTGCGGTGGTGGTGAACCAGGCGAGAAGAGCTGCCTTGGCTAACCCTGCAAGTTCACTCAGAACTGAATGACCACACTTATCCCTCCTGAATCAGGAGGGGAATAGTTGGTGCTAGTTTTAAACGAACGATGATAAGTCAATTTTCAGAGGCACTCTATGGAACTCTAGAGAAGGGTTTATTGCAAATTATGCCTCCTTTCTTAAAGGAGGTGGCCGAAGGCCGGAGGATTTTAATGACCTCTAGATTAGCTTATCTCGAATTGTTAAAGGTGGTGATTCTAAAACTTTCTAAAACCAATATTATCAAGGGCTATTAGCCCTTTTTTACTTTGGTCGAATATGAAACGGATTGATTTTACATCAACTGAATCAGCACCAAAGCTTTGTAGTGGAATGCTCACAGACTCGGTGGCAATCTCCCAGTTTCCTCCGAAGGAACCATTCATTTCATCGAGCTTCATGTATTTCACCTTCAGTTTCGGAGCAAGCATTTTATAGTTTGCGAGGGTTGTGCTTAGCGTATCGAACTCGGTAATCAATTCAATGCCAAAATCAACATCAACTGTGTCTGCTACTTTGAATTTGGCATCATTAGAACGCCCGAGTGTCATGGTCAATTCCTTCATACCAATAGTGCTGAAAGGATTGCTTAAGGTAATATCATAGTGAGAGATTGCATCAATTGAGTCATTATCCCAACCTAAAATTACCGCATTGGTTCCTTGTGTTTCTCCACCTCGCATCATTAATGGTTCTTCCCTCCAAACCAACATATTGCTGGCAACAGACCGTCCAATAGGCGTTGTGGTCAGGTCAATATCATCTTCATAATTCACTAGTATGGAGTCCTTAGAGCTCGTATAACTATTGAGAAACACAGTCTCAGGCAGCCATTCTTGAATGGAGGCTGAGTTTTTAAAAGCGGGTTCGTATTCATCCTTTTGGTTGAAGACCCTCTCAGCAAAGGCAGAAATATAAACCTTGGCCACGTTGCGCTGGTCTTCCCCTGTAATTAGCGGACCAGTATTCAAGAACCACCCAAAGGGTTCTCCATAGTCCCTTCTGCCCCAAATTGAATTGAACTGGCCGTGATTGGCCCTATGAACAAGAACCCCTGCTTTAAAGTAGTCGGTGGAATCGTTATAGGATATTCGCTGGTATTGACGCAGGCCAAAGAAGCTGGCTTCGTCAGCATCGTAAGAGCCTTGAAGCGATAGGTAGTTAATATTCTTCAGCTCCATTCTGCGGAAGTACCTCTGATCAGTTGGAGCAATGGTGACCAAGCCTTTGATACCGAAATTGAAATCGAATTTAACGTTGGCATTATCAGGAAAATATTCCAGCACATTATACTGAGCTGCAATGCTTACCGCTTCACCACCTCTGGAGTGACCGATGAGTATCACGTTGTCTAGATCAGCCTTTTCGAAAAGAGCAGATGATGGATCATAATTCCAACTCTGCCATTGCTGAAGGTGCTTGAGAAGTAGCCATGCTCGGATGGGCATTTCTTTTCCTCTGAAGTCTCCAGACCAGGTGCCATTAATATAGTTTTCATCTACTGAAACTGTAATGAAGCCGCGGCTGGCGAGATGCTCACCCAAATATTGATAACCAGGATCAGAGTAATGCTCCATACCATGATTGCCATGTACAATGAGTACTAAAGGAGATTTTCTTTTCTTTCTGGGCATCCAAACTCGCCCATTGATTGGGGCTTCTTCAATGCCAAAGCCCCAGTACCTTTCTCTCCATTTCTTTTTCTTGCCCGTCCATTCTGGCAAGAGTAAGCTGGCATCAACGGTTGGTGTTTTATAGCTAACGCTATCTCCAAATTCAGGTCTTCTTTTGTTATTGCCACTCCCATATGTGAAATATTCTACTTCATAATCTCCAGGCATTCCCGGATTCTCAATTCCCATTTCAGATAAGTTCTTATGAGCAACGGGTTCAAAGTGGATAGGGTTTGGGTCTTCGCCCGAAGGGAGGATCTGATATACAGGTAGATAAAAACAAGCTAGACCAAGTAGGATGCCGAATCCGCAGAATACTAGCGAACCTTGTTTTTTGATAAGGCTGTAAATGGAACCTCCCAGAAAGATGGCTCCTGAAATTAAGGATGCAAGGGTGAAGTTGAGTACATCTTGAGGCCAACTTAACCTCATTTCTCGACCTAGCATGACTATCCCGATCACCGCCAGAATAAGTGATATATACCTTATTGGAAAGTAGTCTGTGATGGCTTTTAGTATAGAAGCAGCCCACCTGAAAATGTAAAAAGCTACAATCCCAATCACTATATAAGCCGCTGCCTGTAGGTATATTGGAAGACCAGTTCTGAAGTAGAATCCGGCAAAACCCATGATAAAGAGTGATAAGAGTAAAAGTCCCCAAAAGGCCCCTTTAATAAAGCTGTCTTTGGGTGTTCTGATTTCTCTGGATTTGGGTAATTGATTTTGTTCTTTGATGCGTTGAACAAAACTTTTCATAAGCTAAGGTTGAGTTAGGTATCCTATGAATTACGGATGGAAAGCCTTAGAATCAAAATTTCGGCAGCCACTTCGGCTGTTTTTTCTATTAATGGTAGCAAATCTTTCCTCTTGTGAATGAATGAGTTAGGCTGCAATCGTGTGCCTAATTGAATTCCCGTTCATAGATGTAGCAAGGTGTGTTTAAAAACTCGAATTCTGTTTTACGTTGCATCCCGTTTTTAAGCGCTACTTTTTGTGAACCGACATTGTCAACATTGATAATGGAAATGACTTTGTTGTCTATTTTATGCTCTTCAAAATATTCTCTCAGTCGAATCGCCATTTCTGAAGCAAAGCCCTGCTTCCAATATTTCGGGATAACAGAATAGCCGATTTCAAACCGCTCTTCTCCCAATACATCGTCTCGCCAAATGATGCCGGCATTACCAATAAGCTCACCAGTTTCTTTTAGGCAGGCTGCTAAAATACCAACTCCCGTTTCTCCATAACGTTTCATCTGTCTTTCCACCCAAACCTTTGATTCCTCCTCAGGTGATTTTGGATCAAGAATCCCGACAAAATGTAAATGAGGATTATCTGTGAAGAATGCCTCCCAGGCTTTCATGTCGTCTTCGGTTAATAATCGAAAGCTGATTCTTTCGCTTTCAATTGGAAATTGATATTGGTGCTTGATCATTTGTATTGACTTAGGTCGTATTCTGCAATCAGAATGTTTTCTGAATCAAGATACTTGGCTTTTTTGAAAAGTCTCGCCTTGAGAGTAACTCTCAAGATTTCATTACCCTGAAATTTATCAAGCGGCAATCCTCTGATGAGCGCTATGTGTTGTGTCGATTTGGAATGATCAATCGCTTGGGTGATTATTCCGATATTTCTTTCGCCATCGTCTGAAAAAATGAATTGAACGGAATCTATTTTCTTTTTGGCTAGCAGTGATGGTTTTAAATTGATCACCGTTTGCAGATAAACCTTGTCCTTTGGCCCATCAAGAAAGGTTTGAACTTTCATGTCTTGTATGAGCTTGCGATCTATTCTATTGCAGGTAGTAGACAGCAGCAAAGGAGAGAGAAGTATGACGAGGATGCCAAGTTTCTTCATTGGGTTATATTTCATACTGGATGACTCTGCCAAGATCATGTAGCAGCTGACATTTGTTAGTAAGCTCTTCAGCTTTTGAAACGATGACTTCGGCCTTTAAAATACACTCCATTTCAAATTCCTGATTGATAATTTCTAACTCAAAATCACTCACCAGTTTCATTACCTCATTCATTTCTTCATAAGGGAAGGTGAATTTCACTGCTTTAGTAATAAGTTTTTCAACCACCTTGTTTTGCTCCAGAGCTTCAGCAGCCGAAACCTTATAGGCATTAATCAGGCCGCTAACACCGAGCTTGGTTCCTCCAAAATATCGAACCACTACAACCAACGTGTTGGTAAGTTCCTTGGAACGAATTTGCCCTAGAATTGGGTCACCAGCGGAGTGGTTGGGTTCTCCATCGTCATTCGCTCTGTATTGAGCGCCATCGGCTCCTAAAATGTAGGCATAGCAATGATGACGTGCATCGTAATAGGTCTTTTTTACCTCTTCCAGTTTCTCTTTTACTTGCTCTTCAGATCGCACAGGAAATGCCAAGGCAATGAATTTGCTGCCTTTTTCTTTGTACAACCCTTCAGAGTTTTTAGAAATGGTGAGATAGGAATCTTGCATGCTACAAAGCTTTCAAAATCTCTTGATAGCTCAAAAGAAAGATCACAACTAATGCGAGCAATACACCAATGTAATTGAGGCGGGTAAGTTTTTCTTTGAAAAGAATGATTGCCAGTAATGTAGAGCCGATAATAATGCCGATGTTCAGTGCAGGATAAACAATAGCACCATTGTTATCGAATGCTGACAATGCTTTAAGCTGAAAGAAAATGGAGAAGTAGTTGGGGACACCAAGGTAAATTCCGCCCGTCAATTCTTTCCAGCCAAACTTTACTCTCTTCACCAGGCAAACAATAGCACCTGTAATGAATGCTGCTGAAAAAATAAAAATAGGATAGATCGGTTCTATTGCCGCATCGATATAATGATGGTTTACATAATTAAGGGAGGTGTCTATTAATCCACCCAATAGAAAAACGGCTAATGGAAGCAGCAGGAAGCGGAAATTAAATACATGGGCTTCTGACACTTTCCTTTTTCGACTAACTAACCATATAGATACGAAGGCCAAAAATATACCAAGATAGTTCCAGGCATCCAGCGAACTGACAGCATATTTAAAAACGAATAAGCTAAAGACAACAGGGATGGCAAGACTCATTTTGCTCGCCACAGTGGCCACTGAAACGCCTCTTACCTGAGTTGTGTGGGCCATAAGAAAAAAGGTGGTGATAAAGATAAGGCCCAGAAGTGACGCTGAAATAAACCATGCTGATTCCGGGTCAAACTCATTGCTAACCGTCTCAAAACCCACATACAGAATTCCTGTAACTACACAAATACCATAATTGACAACAATGGCAGGTAAGGTGCTGATATTGAATTTACTAAATGACCTAAAGGCCATAAAGATGCCCACATTGGCAAGAATGGTAAGTAACAGGTAGAGCATAGCCTGTGAAATTAGAAAATAGCATCTGAAGGGTCGTTAATTGATGGGGGTAAGTTTTCTGTATTTACAGATTGTAACTTACAAGTTGTAACTTACAACTTGTAAGTTTTGTATAGTGTCAATATATCCTTTCGAGTTACTAGAATTGAAAAAACCACAACTTTACGAATTCACTGCCAAGTCAGATTCCAGAGGTAATTTGAATTTTCTGGAGGAGCTCAAAGATGTACCTTTTGAAGTGAAAAGGGTTTACTGGTTGACTCAGGTACCTGAGCAGCAGGTGAGAGGAGGACATGCTCATAAAACTGGCGAACAAGTGATCATTTGCACCCAGGGAGTTGTGGAGGTTGTGTTGGAAGATCAAAAAGGAATGGTGATGAGCTACACTTTGGATGATCCTTCAAAAGGACTTTATATTCCACCACTTTGGTGGGGAAGAATGCTTTTTAAAGGCAGTGCAATGCTTCTAGGGCTAGCCTCTGATGAGTTTTCAGAAGAGGATTACATCAGAAACAAACCTGATTTTCATGAGCCAATTTGAGCTACATGAGTCACCTGAAAATGGAGTTGAGCTGTCTTTCGAGGAGTTTCTCTATAACCAGGAGAGTTTCCTAAAGTCGAACAATGACTTACCTCTCAAGTATTTTTACTGCTTAGATAAAAAGTCTGGCGGCTACGTGGCTCATATAGCTTTTACTATTCAAGACGGTGTAGCTGTCAGTCCATTGAAGGCCCCTTTCGGTGGTGTTGAGGTTGCCGAGCGTTTAACTAATGAAGAGATTGGTGTTTTTTTGACTCTGGTAGAAGATGCCTTAAAGTCTGATGGTGTTCTGGAAATAAGAATTCATCAGGCGCCTGAAAGCTACCAAAAGCAGGAAGTTTTGGTAGAAGCCATGATTGACTCTGGCTATGAAGAAATTCAGGAAAGGATTTATCATGGAATTGACATTGATGAAATTCCGTTGTCAGAGAAGATGGTAGATATGCAAAGAAGGAGGTTGAAGAAATGTGCTGAGGCAGGTTTTGTATTTAAAAAGTACTCCAAAAGTGAGTTGGCAGCAGCCTTTGAGCAGATAGATCGTTGGCGAACCGCTGCAGAGAAACCTCTTTCTATGACTTGGGCTGATCTACATAACTCCAGCAAAAGAAATCCAAAAACATATCATGCTTTTGGTATAGAAAATGAACATGGATTAATGATTGCCGGTACTATTGTGGTGAGGGTAAATGACAAGGTACTTTATAACTTTTTTCCTGCCAGTTACGATGTCTATAATCAATACAGCCCTATGGTTATGCTGGTGAATATGGTTTACGCTTGGGGAAAAGGAAACGGATACACACACCTCGATTTGGGTACATCTTATGTACATAAGAATGTTAATGCGAGCCTTAGGGTGTTTAAAGAGAGACTAGGAGGAAAGCCATACAGCGCATGGAGTTGGAGGAAAAAACTAAATTAGGGGGAAAGACACTACTATTGAAATCTAATTTCCTGAAAAGCTCTTCATGGTCTTTTACAGCCGTGGCATTTCGTGCCTTGGGTGGTCTTACCATAAACAAATTGTTTGCGGTATTGCTTGGTGCTTCAGGCATTACACTCTTATCTCACTTCCAAAACCTTACTTCCCTATTCACGCTACTGCCAAGCGAGGGAGTGAACAGAAGCATAATGAAATATTGGTCAGACAAAGATCTGGGTGAGAAGGAGAAGACAGCCATTTTCAAGACGGGGTTTTGGGTCACTTTAGTGATCTTTCTGATGACACTCGGAATTCTTTATTTCTGGCAGAAGGAGTATTTCTTCGATAGATTTATGCAAGAGATTTCGCCTTCCGAATTCCTGCTCATTTTCATTCCTGCTGTATTTCTTATGCTCATGTCAGGGTATTTGAATTCTGTAATTCTGGCTCTGCGGAAGGTTAAGGTTTATGCCATCATCAACATTACGAGTCTGATTGTTCTGGTCATTGTTGTGTATGTAGGTGTGAAGTTCGGAACGGTGACTCAAGCCTTGCTGAGCTTTGCTTTGGGTTATGGGCTCATGGCTTTTGTAGCCTTCGGATATCTCATTTATAAGCGTAAAAGTATCCCTTTGCGTTTCGGGCTACCAGATGGTAAGTCGTTGAAGAAAATTGCCAGATTTTTGGCAATGGCAATCAGCGCCATTGTATTTGGTCGACTTTTGGATTTTGCTGTTCGAGATTACATGATTGACCTTTATGGACTTGAAAGAACAGGGCTTTGGCAATCTGTAGCCAAAATGTCTACCAGCTATTTGCTGGTATTTACCGGAACAGTTGGGGTGGTTTATTACCCAAAAATGGCTTCGTTAATTAATGACGGGAAAGCACTAAAAACCTATGTTGGTAGGGTGATGGGCTTTGTGTCTTTTGTGACGGTGCTTTGCCTTGGAGTATACTACCTCAATAAGGAGTTTGTGCTCAGGCTGTTCTTTGATAATGGTTTTGAGAGTGCGGCCTACTTGGTTCGTTATCAGGTTATTGGTGATGTATTCTGTATTCTTTCTTATCTGTTGGCCTATCTACTGAGTGCCAAGGTGCAGACCATGAAGTACATTTGGGCACAGCTAATCTCGGCATTAATTTATTTGGGAGTCATCTCTGTATTGCTGGAAAACTATGAACTAGAGGCGCTTACTCTTGGATATATGTGGCGATATATCGGCTTCTTCATCATACTTCTGATCTTTAATAGAAGAACCCTATTCAGATGAGCGCCAAAGTTTCTGTAATCTGTATAGCTTATAATCATGAGCCCTTCATTGAAGTGGCCCTTCAGTCGGTTTTTAATCAGTCATATGATAATGTGGAAGTGATTATTATGGACGATGGTAGCAACGATGGTAGTGTTCAGCTGATCAAAAATCTGGTTGAAGAAAAGGATATCACGACTGTTTTTCACAGCAGTAATGAGGGTTATACAAAGACTTTTAATCAAGGTTTCGGACTAAGCTCAGGAGATTACATCATTGATTTTGCTTTAGATGATATCATGATGCCGGATTTCATTGCAAAGAGCATAGAAAGGTTCGAATCCGCTCCTGAGAGAACTGGTGTAGTGTTTTCCAATGCAGACTACATCGACAAAGATGGACTAGTCATTGGTAACCATAACGAAGGGCTTTTCAGTAAGGGAATGATCAAGGAGGTGCCTTCAGGTGATATTTTCGAATGGATCTTGAAAAGGTATTTCATTTGCACTCCAACTATGGTGATGAAAAGAGAAGTGCTAGATCGACTAGAAGGCTATGATGAATCTCTGGCTTATGAGGACTTTGATTTTTGGGTTCGTTCCAGCCGTTATTGGGAGTATGCTTATTTGGATGAAGTGCTCTTCCAGAAGAGAAAGCTGAAGGAGAGCATGAGTGGTCAGCGTTATAGGTTTCATTTCAATGAGCAGATGAATTCGGCCTATAGAGTTTGTGAAAAGGCCTTTCATCTTACTAAGACCAAGGCTGAGAAAAAGGCTTTGCTAGAGCGATTGAATTATGAATACAGACAATGTCTTAGAACAGGCAATGAGGTATTGGCTCAGCAATATAAATGGCTTGCACAGGAAGTAGGAGGCAGGATTCATCCACTATCGTTCTTCGCTAAATATCTGTCTAGAAAAGGGTGATCTAATTGGCTAATACCTCGATGATTTGCTGATCGAAATCTTCAGCCTTTAGTGGTTTGCTCAATTCTTCTGCCTTGGCCTTGTACTCCGGGTTTAACCAAAGTGGGGTAATAATTTCTTCCAATTTAGCTTCAGAGAGTTTTCCTATGGCTGTTCCTTTGGGGCCTACTCCCAAATCGCTCAATACATTATTCCAGAAATACTGGTCAATGATATGAGGAATGATGGTGGTTGCACAACCATATTTAACCGTCAAGTGCGTTGTTCCGGCTCCGCCATGGTGAATGGCTGCATAGGCTTTAGGTAATACCCAGTCGTATGGAATTGATTTCACAAAGTGGAACATTTCCCTGTCGTATTGTTTAGGCTCTTCAAGTCCACCACCAGCCGTATTGATGATGGCAGGAATATTTTGTTTAGTTAGAGCGTTTAGCATCATTTCTGTCTTCCGATCGGGCTCAGGGTTACTCATACTGCCAAAAGTGACAAACATAAATCTGTGATGCTTTTGAACGAATTCTTGTAGTTCTTCGGAAGGCTTCCAGTGCTGCTCCTTGTTCCTCTCTTGGTATCCTAGGAAATATACATGTTCAGGCATTCCCTCCAAATCGAAGAAGCTTGGAGATACTGTGAAAACCGCTGTTTCCTTAAGTAATGCCTGTACAAGAGGTTTTTGTCCAGGATCTTCTTGCCCGTATTTTTTAAGGAATACCCTAAGGTTTTTGATAGTGGCATATCGGGTAAACTGAAATGTCCATTTGTTTATTGTTTTGCCAAAATCCTTTCCTCTAAAAGCAATTGAAGCTTTGTTTTTTAGCGGATGATTAACGCTCGGAATAGGGCTCAATGTTATGCTTGGCTTACCAGTGAGGTACCCCCATTGAATAGGAATAGTAGCTTTAATGCTGTGAATAATCCGGTCAGGATTCTCTTCATTAATAAAGTCTATTTGTTCCCTGAATATCTGTTTGTTGACCTCTTTCGAAGTTTTGTAAAGCCGATAATAGGCTTTTATTCTTCCCCAAAGACTTTTAGTGCCACCAAGAGCCTGTTTGCCAACTTCTCCTTCTATCATTTCTATGAAGCCTTTGTCGAAAGGCAGAAATCTAATTCCGCTTTCCTCGGCCAAAGGGCCATATTGTGCAGGGAATACACCAACAACCTCATGACCCTCTTTCAGCAAAAGTTCTCCAATGGCTAAAAATGGTTCTATATCACCGCGGGTACCAATAGCAATGAGCATGAATTTCATAGGGACATTTTTGTTAGAGTCTCCAAGATTGGCGTATGGTTCAATAAATTACTGAATATGAGCATATTTTATGCAACGTTCAGTGGCTTTGGTAGTCTATTGAAAACCAAACCTATCTAACCATGATCTTCAAGCACCTTAAGACCTCTATAAGATCGCTTATTAAAGCTAAATCCTATTCTCTCTTGAATATTGTTGGCTTGTCTACTAGCCTCATCGTGTTTCTGCTCATTACACTCTATGTGAGTAAGGAATTTAGCTATGACAAGTACCACGAAAAGGCCGATAGAATCTATCGCGTTTACAAAGAGGATATTGGTAATTTTTATCAGGGCAGTAATTTCTTTGCAGTGGTTCCATCTCCATTGGCACCAACAATGGCCAAAGATTTTCCTGAGGTTGAAGCTGCTACTAGGGTGCGCAGGGCGCCTAATACGTTGGTCAAGGTAGGGGATCAGGTTTACTTAGAAGATAACACCTATTCTGCCGACCCCTCCATCTTCAATATTTTCTCCTTGAGCATTATTGCAGGTAATGCTTCTGATCCCCTCTCTGCATATGAATCGGTGGTTTTGTCGAGAACATTGGCTGAAAAGTATTTTGGGTCGGTAGATAAGGCCTTGGGTGAAACCATTATGTATAGAGATGAACGGCCAGTTCAGGTGTCTGCGGTGTTTGAAGATATGCTACTTAACTCTCACTTTCGGCTCACATTGGTTGTAAACTTTGAAGGACAAATGAACCATGATGATGAGAGTTTAACCAATTGGAATAATAGCTCTTACTACGCGTTTGTTTTACTCGTTCCGGGCGCTGATAGTGCTGAACTTCAGGACAAAATGCCTGAACTAAGAACTAAGTATGCGGATGATCCGGTTGATGAAGATGGACAAGAGTCTATCTACTACTTGCAGCCACTTTCAGATGTCCATTTTACCTCAGGAGTCAATTTCGATATAGCTCCTAATGCGGACAGACAAAGCCTATATATCTACCTCGGTATTGCCATTATGATACTGGTGATAGCCGGAGTGAACTATGTTAATTTGGCGACCGGAAGGGCAATGAACAAGACCAA
>JABXIP010000462.1 GCA_013373005.1 Cytophagia bacterium
GTGCTGGAACTGGCTAAGGAAAAGCAACTCAAGAAAATCTATTGGCCTAGCTCCATTGCGGTATTTGGACCAACCACCCCAAGAGATATGACGCCTCAGCATACGGTAATGGCTCCAACCACGGTGTACGGTATCAGCAAGCAGGCGGGAGAAAGATGGTGTGAATATTACTTCCAGAAATATGGCGTTGACGTTCGCTCTTTAAGATACCCCGGACTCATTGGTTACAAATCATTACCAGGTGGTGGCACCACAGATTATGCCGTAGACATATACCACAAAGCTTTAGCTGGAACTGAATTTTCATGCTTCCTGAAAGAAGACACTGCGCTGCCTATGATGTATATGCCAGACGCTATTAAAGCTACTATCAGCCTCATGGAATCTCCGGCTGAACAGGTAAAAATCAGATCGAGCTATAATGTAGCCGGCTTCTCTTTTACTCCTGCAGAACTAGCGGATTCTATTAGAAAATTTCACCCTGACTTCCAGATTTCCTACGCTCCTGACTTCCGCCAGAAAATAGCGGACTCATGGCCTAACACCATCGATGATTCTGCTGCAAGAGCAGATTGGGGCTGGCAGCCAGACTACACGGTAGACCAAATGTCTGCTGATATACTGGAGAACCTGCCCAAATACTTCGATATAGTGAAGGGCTAATTGAAAATTACTATTTTCATCTTTTCAAGCTTACACATTGAAAAGAGAAAGAGTCTTTAGTATCCCCAGATTTATATTCGAGCTGTTCATCGTTTTTATCGGTGTATATGGTGCTTTTGAGCTGAACCGTTATCAACAAAACAAAAGAGAGAACACCATCAAGCAGAACTACTTTATCACTTTCAATTCGGAACTGCGAAAGCTTATTGCCGATATACGAAATGCTGAAAGGAGTGTAATGATCGAAATGCAGAAGCTCGAAAACTATCATGATTCTATCGCTGAAAAACCGTTCATTCCGGCCTTTGTAAGCTTCAGGCAGTCACTTCTAATCACTCAAGCTGGCTTTAATGACGATGTTTTTGTACAGCTAGATCCCAGTCTGGCATCTAGCCTTACCGGAGGTTATGACTATGTAAAGTCGATGGAAAACATGGTCGATGTTTTCAACCAAACTTCTGCCTCTAAACTTTCTGGGCTGCTTTGGAAAGACCTGTTCGACCGAAGTAGTAACCTAAAGGACGAATATGTTTGGTATCAGAGCCGATTGAAGCTGCTTCAAAGTAACTTTAAGTTTATTGGCGACATGATGGAAAACCAAGCCGTTCCTGCAGTAGAGGTCATCATTCAGGAGTTTAACAACTAACTAATCCAACTAATTTTTCTCTTTAAGGGTCTAATGGGTATGAAAAAGCTCTTTGCCCTTCTTATACTTTCATTTTTCATCTTCTCTTGCGGAGAAGATGCCAACCCAGAAAGCATCCAGCGATATTTCTATGGAAACTCTGAAGTAAGCCCGGCCGATGAGAATACAGGACTCTATGTGAATTGGACAGATGGAAGCCGAACCGTATTTAGGTTTATCAAAGTTCATCCAGAAGAAGAGAATATAGCTGATGACGAGTTAACTGAGGTTTTCTGGATAGAGATCCCCTCTGATGTCACAGAGTTCTCTGCCAATTTAAATACAGATTCGGATGTAGAAACTTACTACACTCGTTCTTGCTTTTGTGGTTTTGAAGCATTTGAGTTTACTGAGCTTGAAGTCTCAGGAAATAAGCTAGACAATGGCACTTGGGACATATCATTCAAAATGACAGCCAAAACACCTGCATACAACCAAGAATTCTCTCTGGAAGATTCGGGGATCTATTTTCCTGGAGAGCGATAACAAAAAAGGCACCTTTCGGTGCCTTTAGACTTTATCAATATTTATTCTTATTCTCCCTGGCTCAAAGAGTAGCCTCTCTCTCCATCGAAGTGATATAGATGCTCTGTCTTGATGAAATCGAATCCTGCTGCCTGAACTTTCCCAAGTAGCTCGATAACATCGCCATTTTGAAGTATCTCTCCATTCGGATTAGTAAATCTACATCTCCAATGATCTGTTTTAAAGGTCTCAGGCATTCCATTCGGATAAACCAAAACACCTCTGTTGGAGATCAATTTCAGCTTTAATTTATCGGTAGAAGCATCCTTCAAAAGTCTATCACCAATTTCATCAGCATCTCTGCTCTCGCCTCTCCAGTCAATAAATACATCAACACCTACCAACTCTTTCTTCTTTGCCGGCTTCTCCTTCACATTGATGCTAATCTTTACATTCTCATCGTAGTGTACTGGCTTTAATTTAGATGGCTTCTGCCCTAGTCTTTCAATCACAGCATCGGCAAACTCTTTGGTACCCACTCTTTCCACACTTCTCTGAGATCTGTATATATCTCCGGTATGAATTCCATCTTCCAAAGTTTTCAACCATGCATTTTGAATGAGCTCAGCTTTATCGGCTTTACCCAACTGCACCAACATCATACAAGCGCCATTCAATAGGCCTGAAGGGTTGGCAATGTTCTGACCAGCAATATCTGGTGCAGAACCGTGGATAGCTTCGAACATAGCGTGATTCATTCCAATATTGGCAGAACCAGCCATACCTACAGAACCAGCTACTTCAGCAGCAATATCAGAAATTACATCACCGTAAAGGTTCAAGGTAACCACAACATCTAACGACTCAGGACGAGCAGCCACAACAGCAGATCCAATATCAATAATCCAGTGATCAGCAGCAATGTCCGGGTACTCTTTAGCAATCTCATTGAACACTTTGTGGAACATTCCATCAGAGTGCTTCATGATATTATCCTTGGTCATACAAGTCACCTTCTTTCGGTTGTAGGCTCTTGCATATTCAAAGGCATATCTGATAATTTTTTCAGAACCTGGCTCAGAAACCAACTTCAAAGTTTGAACCACTTCACTAGTTTGCTGGTGCTCAATACCGGCATAAAGATCTTCCTCATTCTCTCTTACAATGACCAAATCCATATGAGGGAAGTGAGACGGCACGTAAGGAGGATAAGCCCTAAAAGGACGAACATTCGAAAACAAGCCAAGTGACTTTCTGATGGTCACGTTCAAGCTCTTATAACCACCACCTTGAGGAGTGGTAATAGGCGCCTTAAGGAAAACAGGGTTATTACGAAGGGTTTCCCAAGATTCAGGGCTTATACCCGATTTGTGTCCTGATTTGTAAACTTTCTCTCCAATCTCAATTACATCATAGTGTAAGCCAACTTCCGCAGCATCCATAATGCGGATGGTAGCATCCATAATTTCAGGACCAATACCATCGCCATAGGCCACTGTTATTCTCTCTGTTTTACTCATTTTATAGGGCTTTTGCTTTTCGGCCACAAAGGTAGTGACCAATGTTTGATTAAATAATTCTAACTCAGAATAATGTGATTGGTTTAGCGATTTTTTATGCAAACGGAGCATCCGTTTTAGTTTGCCACCTTAGGCTATTATATTTGAACCCTGACTCAATCGAATAAAATGGCTTACAGCAATATTCTCGTAGAGAACAAAGAAGGAATTGTTCATCTTACAATCAATAGACCAGACAAACTCAATGCCCTTAACTTTCAAACACTTGAGGAAATCAAAGAGGCATTTGAAGGCATCTATGACGATACTTCCGTGAGTGGTGTTATTATTACTGGCGCAGGCGAAAAAGCCTTTGTTGCCGGGGCCGATATCTCCGAGATTGCAGAGCTCTCAGAGGTAAATGCAAGAAAGTTCGCAGAAAACGGACAAGAAATTTTTCAGGCTATTGAAAACTGTCACAAACCTGTAATCGCTTTAGTCAATGGCTTTGCATTAGGAGGCGGTTGCGAACTTGCCATGGCCTGCCACATGAGAGTAGCCACCTCAACAGCTAGATTCGGCCAACCAGAAGTAAATCTAGGCATTATCCCGGGTTATGGAGGAACTCAAAGACTTACTCAGCTAGTTGGCAAGGCGAAGTCATTAGAGCTTTGTATGACAGGCGACATGATTGGAGCCGAAGAGGCCAAATCTCTTGGATTGGTAAATCATGTTGAAGTAGATGCTGATTCTGCTCTTGCGAAATGTAATGAGATTCTCAAGAAAATAGCCTCTAAGGCTCCTATTGCCATAGGCTTGGTTATAGACTGTGTGAATGCTGTTTTCAACGAACAAGAAAATGGTTACCAAACCGAAGCCAACAGCTTTGCAGCCTGCACTAAAACCAACGACTTCGAAGAAGGCACAAAAGCTTTCTTGGAAAAAAGAAAAGCTGAATTTAAGGGTGAATAGGCATCAATTTTTGCAAAACCTGCGTTATTAACCCAGAAATTCTAAACCATTCCGGCTATACACACCGAAAGCATTATATTGAAGAATTATAGCTCAAGACTCTGTCTGCCTATATGAGTCAAATCAAGAAACTAGCCGGGCAAACTGCCTACTACGGAATAAGCAGTATTCTAGGAAGAGTACTCAACTTCTTACTGCTCCCCATTTGGACAGCCAGATTAGAGGATGAGGAATATGGTAGCGTAACGCTTCTGTATGCCTATGTGGCCATAATGTTAATCATATATACTTTTGGAATGGAAACAGCTTTCTTCCGCTTTTCCAGAAAAGAAAACGAACAAGACTCTTATAACAACGCAGGTACCGCTGTACTAACAGTTTCTCTTTTCATTTCAGCCTTACTATTTATTTCGGCTCCGGGGATAGCCTCAATTTTGGGTGAAGGAGTTCAGCCATTATACGTCAAGTATATGGCTTCAATCTTATTGATAGATGCAGCAGTTGCTATTCCTTTTGCTAAGCTGAGATTACAGGAGAAAGCATTGAAATTTGCTTTTGTGAAGATTAGTGTCATCACGATTACTATCCTCCTCAACCTGCTTTTTATCATTGTTCTGCCTGATATTCTTGAAGGGAAATACCTTTCAAGCCTCTCTGGCTTTGTTGAAGGTTTCTACAAAAAAGACTTTGGAGTTGGCTACATATTTATGGTCAACCTAATGGCCAACGCTTTGTATTTACCATTCTTATGGCCGGAGTTCAAAAGACTTAAACTTAAAATTCACTGGGCCACTTTCAAACCCATGCTCCTATATGCTCTGCCTATCTTTCTTATGGGCTTGGGAGGAATTTTCAATGAGCAAGGTTATACGATGATTATGGACGCTTTGCTAGGCAAAGGTAACCTAGGAGTATTCTCGAGTGCCGTTAAGCTCAGCGTAATCATGATGCTCGGAATACAAGCTTTCAGATATGCTGCTGAGCCGTTCTTCTTTAGTCACTCAGAAAATAAGGAAGCTCCTGCCCTCTTCTCTAAAATCATGCACTACTTTGTGGTTTTCAACATTTTTGTCATGGCTGCTGTGGCCATCAATATGGACTTGATAGGAGACCTCTTCTTAAGGCAGGCTGAGTATAAAGGAGCCTTGTATGTTATCCCCGTACTACTTCTGGCAAAACTACTTTATGGGGTCTATGTGAATCTGAGTGTTTGGTTTAAAATAAAAGACAAAACTATTTTCGGTACTTACTATGCCTTGATTGGAGCTGTTGTTACGCTGGTCGGCAATATTCTACTAATTCCAGTTTTAGGATTCTACGGTTGTGCCATTACCTCCCTTTTGTGCTATACAGCCATGAGTACGCTATGTTATTTTAAAGGAAGAAAAGTGTTTCCAGTTCCATATAATTTCAGACCTCTGTTCCTCTATCTGGCACTTGGTTTAGCTATTATATATTTGGCCGATTTACTCGATATATCAAATCAATGGCTCTCGTATGGTAAGGACTTGCTTGTTACGGCAATTTTCGCGGTATTTATGTATCTCAGAGAAGGCAAATCGTTGAAATACAAAACCGTTAGTACGAAAGACTGAGTCTCTGGAATGATATGTCAAACCAATCTGCTTAATCGGCCGTTGCGTGTAATAATTGTGAAGTTGAAGCTTTCAAACCTTTCTTACGCTTTACTCATCCTGCTTGCGACAGGCCTTTCTTGCTTTGCACAGGGTGTTGAAGGAAAACTAAAGGAAGAGACCACAAAATACGAACAAGCGAATGCAGAATACATGCTTATTGAAGCTGAAAAATTCTTCTTGCTTGAAGACTTTGACCGTGCATTGGCATACCTCGATAAATCACTCGAAGTTGACAGTAAAAACCATGCAGCATATTTCAAAAAGGCAGAAATCTACCTGGCTCAAAATACCCCTGAAAAAGGCCTAGAGGCGATAAAGGAGGCCATTAACCTACGCAAAGACAACAAGTACTATTATGTGCTCGGAGCTCAATTAGAGAAAGCCAACAGAAACATGGAAGGTGCTGCCAAATTCTATGAGTTGATGGTTGAAAACACTACAGACTACAGTGCATACTTAGTTGAACTGGCCACCACTTATCAGTCTTTAGGCAAGTTAAACGATGCTATTGATGTTTTTGAAAAGGCGGGTTCACTGAACCTCGATCAAAGCATGAAATTAGTAGAAATGTATGTCCAGAACTCAAAAGAAAGACGGGCTACCCAATTGATGGAAGAGTTACTCATTCAGTATCCGGGAGATTCAGATCTGAAATATCAATATGCTAATCTTTTAGCCACGGTTGGAGAAACTGATAAAGCCATTGAAGCTTTGGAAACTGAACCAAATAAAACAGCAGAAATGAGACTCCTCCTCTCAAATCTTTATGTTGGAAATGGCCAGGCCGATGCCAAATACTCCTTGCTTATTGAGTCCTTCAGTGATCAGGATGCCACCCTTACTGACAAAACCTTATTGCTTGGCCAATTAATTCTGGAAAATCCAGAAGAACTTCCCGTCAACCTGATTGACAGTTTGCAAACGAATCTGGAGCTGCAATATCCTGAAGATGCGCTGGCTATTGAAAATGGTACTTTCGTTTATTCCAAACTAGCCGAGGTAACAGAAGGCAACCAAAGAGACCTTTTTCAGCTCAAAACCATAGAGAAATATAAAAAACTGAAAGACTTAAAGCCGGGAGACTTTAAAGTTTGGGATAAAGTATTGTCCTATGAATACAAGTCCGGAGACTGGGAAGCCCTTAGTGCAGATGCAGACGAGGCCTTAATGCTTTACCCAAATCAGGCTGTATTCTATATTTACCTGGCCAGTGCAAAAATCAATCAGAAAGAGGTTGATGAGGCAGAAGACTTACTAAATCAAGCTAGCAGAATGAGCCGATCTAATGAGCTTTTAAGAAGCCAAATTTTAGGAAAGCAAGCAGAGGTTGCCCAGCTCAATGGAAATATTACGGTGGCTAACCAACTTTATGAGCAGGCACTCAAGCTCGGTCAAATTCATCCCGAGACAAGTCTGAGTTATGGGAAATTTATAGCCAATTACGACACCTCCGAACTGTCTACAGAGATTGAAACAACCCAACCTGAGAATACAACTGAAACCACAAAACCTCAAGCCAGAACCCAGGAGTTGGACGACATTTACAAGAGAGCAAATGCTCTATATTTTCAAAGTGACTATGA
>JABXIP010000065.1 GCA_013373005.1 Cytophagia bacterium
AGAATTTCCTTAACCAGATGAGATTCATCGTGCATACTCAAAACGATAATCTTTATTTCAGGATTGATTCGCTTAACTTTTTGAACCAAAGAAAGGCCATCGTCCTCTCCAAGGTTGTAATCTGTAATCACCAAATCCGGCATATGCTTATCAATGGCTCGAATAGCTTCTGGCAAAGTAGTTACTGCATCTAGCACCGAGAGCATATCATCTTCCTGAATTAACCTTTTCAGGCCATCCAGTAATATGGAATGATCATCTACTAAGATTATTTTCATTTTCGCTACGAGCTGAGCCTTACCGTAGAAAGTTGCTAGCCAATTCATCAGGGCAAGGTATAGCACCTAATCTATTAAAAATATCCGATTAATTGGTCAATTTCTCCTCCGTACCGGTGGGTATAAAGTGCTCCTTGTTCATAGGCACATTCACGGTCATCATAGTTCCTTTAATACCTGGTCTTGAGTCTAGGTCGAAGTCTGCGTTGATGAGTTTCAGGCGGGTTTGGATGTTCTTCCACCCATTTCCGGCACCCTCATAAAAGGTTTGCGGATCGAAACCATTTCCGTTGTCTTCCACAGTAAGCGTGAGTTCCTCTGGATCTTTCAGCAACTGAATGGTAATATTATCGGCCTCTGCATACTTGAGAATGTTATTGACCCATTCTTGCGTTATTCTGAATAAGCTAATTTCATACAGCTCTTTCAATCTGGGGGAGTTGTTGAAGATGAGCACTTCACAATTTAGTTGATCTGTACTGCTGAGTTTAGCACCCAGCTCTTTCAAGGCAGGCGTTAAGCCACGCTTTACCAAAGTTTGGGGCATCAGGTCAAAACAGATGTTTCTCAATTCGGAATACATTTCATTGATCACCGATTCACCATTTTTGAATACCTCCATTCGTTTATCACCATCCTTGGCAGAAACTTTAGAAAGTTGATCAAGATTGAGCTTTAATACAGAAATAAGCTGTCCGAAGCCATCGTGCAAATCTCTGGCAAAACGGTTTCTTTCCTTTTCCTGGGAATTGATAATGGCATTGATCTCTGCTTCCCTTAACTTAAGCTGTGCCTCCTGTCTTTCCAGTCGATAGGCCTTTTCGGTTCGGTTCTTCCAAAGCAGAAATACGATTACCAGAAGCAGCACTATCACCACTAGGGCTAAAACTAACACCTGATTGCGCTGTAACCTATTTTGCTGTGCCTGCAGTTGTGCGTCCTGAAGCTCAATTTTCTGCTCTTTTTCTTCTGTTTCGAACTGAACAGAAAGCTCAGTTATAGCCCTTTGTTTCTCAGCATTCAGGAAAGCATTTCTAATTGAATCATAGGTCAGCGACATTTGATAGGCCTTCCTGTAATCTCCCAATTGACCATAAACATCCTTAAGTTTCTGAGAACTGAGCATCTGAATTTGAGAAATATCCGTCTGTCCCGCATACTCCATCGCTTTCTCATAAAGCACTCTGGCATCGGAAAAATGACCGGTTGTATCTTTCAGAAATCCGTAGTTGTAAGAGGTTTCAGCTATACCAGCTAAGGCATCTATTCTTTCGTACAATGCCAGTGCCTCCTTATATTTCTCTTCAGCCAATTCAAATTCACCCCTGTCTTTGTAAGTATTTGCCTGCACCTGAACCGTATTTGCTAAAAAGAAATAGTTGGAGGTTTTACTCAGAATAGGCTTGGCCAGTTTGGCATAATAGAAGACACTATCTTCGTTCCCCAGGTAGTTATGAAGAGATGTCAGGTTTGAAAGCACTATCCCGATGTTGAAGGTGTCCTTTTTATCCCTTTTCATTTTATAGGATCGATGAAAATAGGGTAATGCGGCCTCGTGATCACCCATGAGAGAATATACCTGGCCAATGACATCGTAGACCGAATTCATGAAACCGGTATTATTAAGGGCTTCAAAAATATTCTTAGCCATTTGGTTATTGGCTAAAGCCAAATCGTACTGCCCTTTGGAAAGATACATCTGAGCAATTGAAAGATGACTTTTTCCTATCTCAAGGCTGTCTCCTTCCTTCTCAAACAAGTCTTTTGAGTGCGAAAAGTAATTGAGAGCAGAGTCATAGTTTTGGCTAAGCTGATGATAAACCCCAATCATTTTCAGCCCCCAGGCTTCCTGCCATTTGCTTTCAATTTTCTGAGACCACTTCACCACATTTAGAGCATGAAAGTAACTAGTATCAATATTGACAGAGTAGGTGGTTTTTGCCAACTCTAGTTCTTTTGCTATTCGAGTAGAATCTTGCGCATTAGCTACTACAGACTGAGAAAAAACAGCCAGACATGCCAAATACTTCAAAAATGATCTCATCTGTTTTGGAAAGAAGTTTGTTAAAGTAACCAATTGTAAGGCATAAAAAAAGCCTCATCAGAGGCTCTTCTTTCGTATTGTTAAGCAGTTAGTTTGGTACTGCTGTTTTTAAATCTTCTTTCAACTCAACAGGCGAGTTGTGCTCATTCTTCACAAGCTCTTGTTTGTCTAATCCATTTCCATCAGGTACTGTTTCATCCTTTGTATACTTTAGAAACAGGCCGTAAGAGAAAACTAATAAAGCTAGCGTTACGCTAATGGCATGTAATATTCTGCGACTTTTGGTTGAAGACAACATGTTTTGGCAATTGTACACAAATAACGCACTAGTGCGTGAAAACCCTAAGCGATACACCTAGTTTTTCTGTAATCGGTTGTAATTTATTACATAAGTGCCACAATTCCTTTTATAAGTGAAATCACTTATTCTGCAGCTCGTACTCATTAATAGTGCTTTCTATAATATCACAGCAATCGTGAAGTTGTTCTTCAGTCATGACCAAAGGTGGGGCAAACCGAATGATATTGCCATGGGTTGGCTTAGCCAAAAGCCCATTCTCCTTCAGTTTCACACAAATATTCCAGGCAGTAGAACTGGTTGGTTCATCGTTGATAACAATGGCGTTGAGCAAGCCCTTACCTCTAACCAAACTTACCAAATCTGTGGTGGCAATAAACTTGTTCATCCTCTCTCTAAAAAGCTCGCCCAGCTTACGAGCATTTTGGGTAAGCTTTTCATCTCTGATTACTTCAAGAGCTGCCATAGCCACAGCTCCCGCCACCGGGTTCCCACCAAATGTAGAGCCGTGAGTACCTGGAGTAATTACATCCATTATGTGATCATCAGCTAAAACTGCTGAAACAGGATATACTCCACCAGAGATGGCCTTACCTAGAATCAATATATCAGGCTTAGCATAAGTAGCCTGTTTCTCACAATGGCCTTCACAAGAACAATTTCCACAAACAGCCAAAAGACCACCTGTTCTTCCTATGCCCGTTTGAATTTCATCGGCCATAAAGAGCACGTTGTATTCCTTACAAAGTCTGGCTACCTGTTGCATAAACTTTTCTCCTGGAACGTTTACACCAGCTTCGCCCTGAATCGGTTCAATAAGAACACCCACTATATTATTCAATTGAAGTGCCTCTTCAAGGGCTTCCTTATCGTTGTATTGAATTTTAATGAAGCCATGAGTATATGGACCAAAGTTTCTTCTGGCATCCTGATCGCTCGAAAATGAAATGATAGTGGTTGTTCTACCATGAAAATTCTGATCGAACACGATGATTTTTCCTTCGTTTTCATCGACACCTTTCTTCTCATAACCCCATTTTCTGGCAATTTTTATGGCCGTTTCCACTGCCTCTGCACCCGTATTCATAGGTAAAACCTTATCGAAGCCAAAGTATTCGGTCACATACTTTTCATAAGGTCCTAGCACATCATTATAGAAGGCCCTTGATGTAAGTGTCAGTTGTTCGGCCTGCTCTTTCATTGCACCCACAATTCTTGGGTGGCAGTGGCCCTGATTTACAGCACTGTAAGCCGATAGAAAATCGTAGTACTTCTTCCCTTCAACATCCCACAAAAAAACGCCTTCACCTTTAGACAATACCACCGGTAGTGGGTGGTAATTATGTGCGCCATGTTTATGCTCTAAGGCAATGGCTTCTTTACTAGATTGTACCAATTCCATGATAGTTTACTTTAAATTTGTTCCTCCAAACAATACGGTTCTTCCAAAGGTATCAAATTCATTCTAGCCTAAAAACATGAGTAAAAGTTCAAAGCGTCCATCTACTTTTGAAAGTAAAACCGAAGATTACTACATTGACGACAATGGCTTATTAGTATTCACCGCACACTACTTAAAAAAGAGAGGATACTGTTGCCAAAATGGTTGTAGACATTGCCCATACGGTTTTAAAAAATGATAGACACCTTTCAAAATTTATCCATAGACCTGACTTCATTACCAGAGGTAACTCAGTCGGAGTTCAATCAAATCGAAAGAAAATACCTCCGCGTTTCATTGATCAGCAGAAGCATACTTTTCTTTTTAATGCTTGTGGCAGCCATACTTATTGTAAGCCTGAGCGATGAAATTGAAAAAGGGTTGTTTGAATTTGGTGTGTCATCGGGACCTATTCTCTTGTTGTGGTCTTTCAGCATTTTTTATGCGATTAAAGCATTCCCAAAAAAGAAATACAGCTTAAGAGAAAAAGATATCATCTACTCCAAAGGGCTCCTATGGCAAACTCGCACCGCCATTCCATTCAATAGAATTCAGCATGCAGAAGTGAAACAAGGGCCAATTGAAAGAATTTTCAAATTGCATAGCCTGAAGGTTTATACTGCCGGGGGTGAAAGTAGTGACCTGGTAATTCCGGGACTTTCCGAAGAGAATGCCGGTAAGATTAAGGAGTTCATCATGGGTAAAACTGCGCTAGATGGAGTCGATCAGCACTAAGTTTTCCCAACCGAGCCGACAATCGAGGGTAGCGATTGCCATCATTCTCATTAAGTTCGTAAGGTTTACAATTCGAACTTTCTGGCCTATCGCCCTGAGTTTTTTCATTGGTAGAAAGGCAGGCAACTCATTCGAAGATATTATTGGGTATGTGGCACTGGGTATTGCGGCCATCAATCTGATCGGATCCGTACTCACCTACTTCCGCTTCTATTTTCACATTGAAGATGGAGCCTTTATTATAGATAAAGGCGTATTAAGAAGAACCAAGACCAACATTCCTTTCGAGCGTATTCAGACCATCAACCTGCAACAAAATATTGTGCATCAGATTTTTGGAGTGGTAAGCCTTGAAATAGATACTGCCGGAGCCAAAAAGTCTGAGCTCACCATCGATGCTCTGAATAAAGAAGATGCAGAAGCCATCAGGCAGTTTATTTTGGAAGAAAGAGACCAGTTGGTGGAAGACACTCCTTCTGCTGAAACCGAAGAGAAGCAAGTTGTTGAAGAGGAAATTATTCTTCAATTAGGCATTAGCGACCTCATAAAGATTGGCGTAAGTCAGAACCACCTCCGATCCATGGCCATTCTATTCGCCTTTGTTTTCTCAACATTGAATGAGCTCACAGATAATATCACCGATATGGTGAGGGAAGAACTCTCAGACTATCAGGAAGCACTGAGCAATGGCTGGGTTGTTTTTGCTGGCTCGGTGGTTATTGTAGGCATTATTTCGTTCTTCTATTCATTGATCAATACGGTTCTCAAAAATTACGACCTAAAATTAGCTGCCAGAAAAGGGGGACTAAGAATAGTGAGGGGTCTATTGAATAAAGAGGAAATCTCTATCAACAAATCGAAAGTTCAGAATATCTCCTGGTCGGACAATCCGCTGCGGAGGCTGTTTCATATGTACACCATTCAAATTGAGCAGGCCAGTAGTGCTCAGGCCGATCAGCTAAAAGCCAAGATCAAAATTCCGGGCAGCTATACGGAGCAGGTTCTTCGAGTACTGAGCATAGTATTTCCGAAGGAGTTTATCCGCGATGAAGAAAAACACAGAGTGAGCATCTTGCTGAAATACAGAATATTCATTTTCTCAGGCTTGTTACCAGCACTTATGGCTGGCGGCATTGGTTATTTCACCAATGGCTTAGTGGCTCTTTGGGCTCTTTTATGGATTGGCTTTGTTTGGCTTTCAGTTACCATTTACTATAAGAAAAGATCCTTCGAGCTAAATGATGAGATTTTAAAGAACAACAGAGGCACATTCGGCAATCATTATGAAGTGCTACAGCTTTACAAAGTACAAGCTGTTTCCATTAAGCAAAGTTGGTATCAGAGAAGGAAGGATTTGGCATCCGTTGTTTTTCATACTGCTGCAGGATCGCTAAAAATTCCTTTTATCCCTCTTGAACAAGCCGAAGCTTTGGAAAACTTTGTTCTCTACAAGATAGAAAGCGATAGAAGAAAGTGGATGTAGCCCTGATCTACAAGGGCCTTATATTTTTAGAAAATGTTACCTGATATTTTCAAAAGATTGTTTGTGAGTAAAATAATTATTCAGATATTTGCAGTCCGTTTCAGAAAAGCGGCAGATTTTAAGAGCTATGGCAAGAGTTTGTGATTTAACAGGTAAGAAAGTTCAGGTGGGAAACAACGTATCTCACGCTAACAATAAAGTAAAGAGAAAATTCTACCCTAACCTTCAGAAGAAGAGATTCTACATCCCTGAGGAAGACAAGTGGATTACACTTAAAGTTTCTACTTCAGCGATTAGAACCATCAATAAAAATGGTATCTCTGCTGTTCTAAAAAAAGCAAGACAAAACGGTAACATTTTAGTATAATAGCGTCCCAGAACGTTATTATGCTATGAATCGATCCTTTAAAATATTTACAATCCTGGTAGCGTTGCTGTCAGGATTTTTTGTTTCTCAGGCGCAAGACAAAAGAGATGATTATCTCTCTGCAGACTTTCATCAAGACAGGCGCGAGCAGCTTAGAAAGCTTATGCCGAGCAATTCGGTATCTGTATTCTTTGCCAACCCAACGAGAAACCGAGCTAACGATGTAGACTATGTCTACCATCAAGACCCGAACCTATATTATCTAACAGGCTATAGAGAACCACATGCTGTTCTGCTAATCTTCAAAGACAATCAAACCGATGAAGATGGTGAGAGCTACAATGAGATTTTCTTTGTTCAGCAGAAAAACCCAATGGCCGAAATGTGGACTGGCCGTAGAATGGGCGATAAAGGCGTTCAAGAACAGTTGAAGATTGAAAACGCCTACAATGGTGCTTCCTTCAAAGATTACAACATAGATTTTAGCAAGTTCGACAAGGTTATGTTCAACGACTTCAACAATGATGTTCGTGACAATCCAAATGACGAAGCAGATCTATACAGCCTCATTGAGCAATTCAAGCAAAAGGTAGGCTATGTTACTGACAACAATGCCTTGGGTCAGGAGTTGCCCTCCAGAAACATTGACATAAGGCAGCTTAATAGATATATGTCTTCATTAAGGGGAATTAAAACTCCTGAAGAAGTTGAGCTACTCCGCAAGGCTGTTTTCATTTCTACTGTTGGACAAGTAGAAGTGATGAAAGCTATGAAACCTGGAATGTCGGAAACTGAGATTCAGGGCATTCACGAATATGTATTTAAGAAGTACGGTTCTGAATATGAGGGTTATCCTTCTATTGTAGGAGCCGGAAACAATGGCTGTATTCTCCATTACATAGAAAATGAGAAGCCACATATTGAAAGTAAAGAAATGATCCTTATGGATCTTGGCGCAGAGTATCACGGCTACACTGCCGATGTAACCCGAACCATTCCTATCGATGGTGAATTCTCAGCTGAAGAAAAAGCCATTTACGATCTGGTTTATAAAGCTCAGGAAACGGCTATTCAGATGTGTAAGCCAGGGGTAACATTTGCAGAATTGAGCAAGGTGGCCAAAGATATCATCAACGAAGGCTTGGCAGAACTTGGCATTATAAAAAGCCCTAGTGCAAGACACTTGTACTATCCGCATGGCTTATCGCACCACATTGGTTTAGATGTACATGATTTGGGAACGATGGGAGCACTTGCTGAAAACATGGCCATTACCGTAGAACCTGGTATCTATATTCCTGAAGGTTCCGACTGTGACCCAAAATGGTGGGGCATTGCGGTAAGAATTGAAGATGATGTACTCATCACCAAAAATGGCTTTGAATTGCTTTCTTCTTTCGCCCCAAGAACCACAGAAGAAATTGAAGCTATGATGAAGCAGCCAAGTCCACTAGACGCTTTCAAACTACCAGAGTTGAAGGGCGGTAAATAGGGCAACAAGAGTATTTTATGTTAGAATTTGGCTCAAAGAACTAGCTTTTGAATCAGCGACTTAGGAAAAATTTGATACTCAATTATTTTGAAGAAATTTTAAACCCTTAGTTTTAATATCACAAACTCATTCGTATATTTGCAGTCCGAATTTTGAAAGCATAGAGAAATGGCTAAGAAAGGTAATAGAGTTCAGGTGATTATGGAGTGCACGGAGCACAAGGACAGTGGTATGCCTGGTACTTCAAGATACATCACTACCAAGAACAGAAAGAACACAACTGAAAGATTGGAGTTGAAGAAGTATAACCCAATTCTTAAGAAATATACAGTTCACAAAGAAATTAAGTAATCATGGCTAAGAAAGTAGTTGCAACCCTAAAGAAAGAAGGTGGTGTAAAATACGCCAAAGTAATTAAGGCAGTAAAATCTCCTAAAACAGGTGCTTATACCTTCAAAGAAGAGATGGTTACTGAAGATTTGGTTAAATCAGTTTTAGCTGACAAATAAGAAATTACCTAATATCACATATATTAAAGTCCCCGTTGAGGGACTTTTTTGTTTGTAACCTAAAATTTGGTCATCGTGAATCTACCTTTGTCGGTAGACAAGTTTATTTCAGGATCTTTTGGGAACTAAACAGATTCTGAAACAAGTTCAGAATGACGATCCTGCTCTAATAAAGAAAGCGTTACATTAACAAAAACCCACTACTATGGCACTATTCGGTTTGTTTTCTAAGGACAAAAAAGAAAAGCTCGATCAGGGCTTGGAGAAAACCAAAGAAAGCTTCTTCGGTAAACTAGGCCGTGCTGTTGCCGGTAAATCTAAGGTAGATGACGAAGTTCTTGACGAACTGGAGGAAATACTCATCACTTCAGATGTAGGAGTAGAAACCACAGTGAAGATCATTGAAAGAATTGAAGAAAGAGTCGCTCGTGATAAGTACATGAATACGACCGAGCTAGATCAGATTCTTCGCGATGAGATAGCTGAACTCTTAGCAGAAAACAATACTGAAGACATAGCCGACTTCAAACTTCCTGAAGGCCACAGACCTCATGTTATTCTGGTAGTAGGTGTAAATGGAGTGGGCAAAACTACTACTATTGGTAAGTTAGCCGCTCAGTTCAAAAGCAAAGGCAAATCAGTGGTACTTGGTGCTGCCGATACCTTTAGAGCCGCAGCTGTAGATCAGCTAAAACTCTGGGGTGAAAGAGTAGGCGTACCGGTAGTTGCACATGGCATGAATACCGACCCAAGTGCGGTAGCCTTCGATGCCGTGAAGCAAGGTGTTGAAACCAATGCCGATTTAGTGATTGTAGATACAGCCGGTAGACTTCACACCAAAGTGAACCTGATGAACGAGCTCACTAAAATCAAACGTGTGATGCAGAAGTTCATCCCTGATGCTCCCCACGAGATTCTATTAGTACTCGATGGATCAACCGGTCAAAATGCTTTTATCCAGGCCAAAGAATTTACCAAAGCCACAGAAGTTTCAGCTTTGGCCATTACCAAGCTAGACGGAACCGCTAAAGGTGGTGTGGTGATTGGCATCTCTGACCAGTTCAAAATTCCGGTGAAATACATTGGCGTTGGTGAGAAAGTGGAAGACCTACAGGTTTTCAATAAAGCTGAATTTGTCGACTCTCTTTTCAAGAAATAACCGCCCTTCACAAGTTTCCTGCATTTAATTACATTTCATTTGATCCTTCATTGATTATCATTGATCATTGGAGTCAAAGTCGAAGTATTGCTTAGGAAATCACTCGTCATATTTCTGGTTCCGCTATATATCCTAACCTCACTGGGTTCGCTTACGCCATACTGGACCATTCTCCATCAGGCTACTTATCGCTTAAGGGTTAGAAGAGGTGAGTTTGATAAGCTCACAACTTTCCACTTCTCAGATAAGGAGTATAACGATCTGGAATGGGAAAGAAAAGGTGAAGAGTTTAAACTAGACGGCAAGATGTATGACATTGCTTCGGTAGAAAAAACCGAAACAGGCTATACAGTAAAATGTAAGCACGATGAAGCGGAAACCTTGGTAAGAAAGCTTCTCAATCCTAAAAAAGACAAGCGAAAGAGCAGCTCTTCTAAAAAACGGCCTACCCTAAAATACACCAGCAAATATTTAGATGGGCAGGAAGCCTTTTCTGCCTTAATACTAACGAAGCTCCAGCGCCAATTCTTTGGTTTGGAGCCATTCTACAGAAACATATTTCAGGACATAGAATCTCCCCCACCCGAGTTAGTCTAAACTCTTTTTTCCTGAAGCCCCGGCAAAATTTCTAGTCGTCATGGCTGGGGTTTCTCTAAAACCAAAACTAACCATTAAGGCAATGGATAGCTCCTTTGTGCGCTTTTCTATGCCTAAAACTTAAAACAGATTCTATGAAAAAAATATATTTCATGATACTGGGGCTTGCCCTTGTATTCAATATTTCGGCACAAACCGGCCGAATTACAGGTAAGGTGGTAGACGCCACAACAAACGAACCTCTTGCGGCAGCCACCATTCGGGTAATTGGCCAAGGAGGAACTTCAACCAATGTAGAAGGTGAGTTCAACATTCCTTGTAGTGTTGGTGCCGACCTCGTGGTCTCTTATGTGGGTTACAAAACCTACCGAGTGGCATTGGAAAATTGCGGAACAGCTTTAGCCATCTCATTAACTCCATCAAATCAGCTTTTGGACGAGGTAGAAATCACCGCTATTTCCAACACCAATCCATCGCAGCTTTATCAGGCCAAATCCATTTCTAAGCTAAATGCCAAAGAACTTGAAAGAGGAACCGGCTTGTTTATGGACGATGCCATCAACACCAACATCACCGGTGTTTATATGACTCGCAGGGCAGTTTCTTCAGGCCAGCAATTCAACATTCGTGGCTATGGCAATGGTGTAGGATTCAGAGGCGCCAGCAACAACTTCGATGGCCAAGGCTACAAAGTCTATTTGAACGGTATTCCGATTACTGATGCAGAAGGAGTCACTCAAATGGATGATATCGACTTTGGTTCAATTGGTAATGTAGAAGTAATTAAAGGCCCAGCCGGAACACTCTATGGTTTGGCCATTGCAGGAGCAGTAAACCTTCAAACCAAAAAGGCAACTCCGGGTCAGGCCAGTATTGGCCAAAACGTATTGGTTGGTAATTATGGACTTAGCCGTTTCACTACCCAACTTCAGTTAGGACTGGATAAATCTTCGGTATTAATTAATTACGGTACCCAGCATTCAGATGGTTTCATGCCTCACAATGCCTCTGATAAAGATTTCGTGAACTTCATGGGTACTTTCACACCTAATGAAAATCAGGAGATTTCTACCTATCTGGCATACAGCAACAGTTATGATGAAAGAGCAGGTGAATTAACCATTGCTCAATTCGAGGCCAATGATTTCTCAGGAAATGCCAGATATATCAAGAATGATGCTCACTCGGCAGTTACCAGTTTTAGAGCAGGATTGAATCATACTTATCATTTCTCTAATCAGGTATCGAACACTACCACCATTTTCGGAGCAAGCTCTAGCCAGAATAATAGCTCGGCAGGTGGTTGGACAGACAAAAGCCCTACCAACTACGGTTTCAGATCGACTTTTGATCTTGGTTTTGATTTAGCCAGTGGGGTCACATTGAGTGGAATTGTTGGTATGGAGGCCCAAAGACAAAATGCGCTCATTCTTGGCTACAGCATGGCAACTAATAACAACGACCCTAACGGCTACAATGTAATCGGAAACCAACGCAGCAATCAGGCAACCATTACCTCCACTTCATCTTACTTCACAGAATGGACGCTCTCCTTACCAAGTGACCTTTCCTTCACTGGCGGAATTGGTGTGAGCAATATGGACATCAATCTGATGAACAGAGCCTATGATAGCACTAATGGAACTCCGGGGCCAAGTTATGAAACCGATTATACTGGTTTGGTTTCTCCTCATTTTGCAATCAACAAAGTATTCAACGATCAGCTTTCGGCTTATTTCTCTTATAGCAGAGGATATAAAGCCCCAGTTAGCTCAAACATTGTAATCTCTACAACCGGTGAGCTCAATACGGGACTAAAGCCAGAAGTTGGGAATCAGTTTGAAATCGGAACTAAAGGTTCGTTGCTAGACAGCAAGTTGAACTATCAGCTGGCAGCCTTCAGCACTAAGTTCGAAGATAAAATGACTTCAGTTGCTGTGCCTTTAGATGCCAACACCACTGCATATACTTACATAGCCAATGGTGGAGGACAGATCAATAAAGGACTTGAAGTAGCTGTGAATTATGATATGTATCAGTCTACTACCGGATTCTTCAGCTCTGTTCGTCCGTTTGCCAACCTGACTTATTCAGACTTCACTTACGACAATTTCTCTTATGAGAACGCTAATGGAGTTTCTAACTATGACGGGAATGCTGTTGCCGGAGTTTCTCCAATTGTGGCCAATGCAGGTATAGATGCTACTGCGAACAACGGTCTTTATGGAAATCTAAACTTCTCTTATAAAGACTCCATGCCCATTACTTCAGATGGTACAACTCAATCTGCAGACTACCGGCTATGGAACATGAAGTTGGGCTACCACAAAATGATTTCAAGTCATTTTGATATGAACGTGTACTTCGGTGTGAATAACATTTTCGGAGAGAAGTACTACTACATGGTGTTCATCAACCAATTGGCTGATGCTTACATACCTGCACCGAAAGATGCCAACTATTTCGGAGGAATAAACCTGAAATACATATTCTAAAACATTTAGAGGTCGAGGGGCTCATTTAGGAATCACCCTATTCCGAATCAAAGTAGATTTCTTCAATGAGCGGGTAATTTGAGGGCTGCCATACGGGCACAACATGTTAGAGCCCCAGCCCCTCGCCTCTTTTTTCAAGCATTATGAAATGAAAAAACTAAGCATAGTTCTCCTCGCATCGCTCATAACGATGGGCTGTGGGAGATTTTCCAATAAAGACGAAAAGCAAGCCAATGAACAGCGCATTGTCTGCCTCGCCAAGCAATACAATGAAATCATTTTTGCGCTGGGCGCTGAAGAAAACCTGGTTGCGGTGGATTTATCCAGTACTTATCCGCCAGAAATTAAGGAGCTCCCAACAGTGGGCTATCATAGGGCATTAAGTACAGAAGGCATTCTTTCTACCAAGCCAACCATTATCATTCACGACAATAATGTTGGCCCTGAACAGGTGATGCAACAGATGGAAAAGCTGGAAATACCGATGAAGGTGTTTGATGCTCCGGGTAATGATATTCCTTCCACCAAAGACTTGATTACAGAAATGGGAGCCTATTTCGGCAAGGAAGAAAAAGCAGTAGCCATCAACGCTAAGATTGATAAGGAAATGGCTTTGGCTATGGAGAACCTCAAGGATTATCCTTCCAGACCGAAAGTGGTGATCATCCACTATGGAAGAGCCAGTAACATTTACCTCACCATGACCAGTGGCAGCAATGCCGGCAAAATGATAGAATGGGCTGGTGGTGAAATGGCTATCGATGGCGAGAGAGGCATGATGCAGCTTTCAGCAGAAATAATTGCCAAATCGAACCCAGATGTCATTCTACTCACTGACTTTGGCTACGACAGGCTGAACGGCATGCAGGAGGTAAAAAATCTTCCAGGTGTATCTACTACCAAAGCAGCTCAGAACAACAGAATTTTCAGAGTAGAAGAACATGACATGGTGTACTTCGGGCCTAGGACAGGAGAAATTGTAATGAACCTTCAGGAGCTAATTCACAAGAATGAAGGCCTTTAACAATCAAAACAAAGCATGGTTAATGACCATGCTGGTGCTGATGGTGGTCACCTTTGTTTTCTCCATGAAACTGGGTGCCATTACCATCACTTGGGAAGAAATACAATCAACTCTTTCCAAATGGATGAGTGGTCAGGAAATGAATCTTCAAGAAAGAATATTCTTCCAGATCAGGTTACCTAGAGCTCTGGCAGGAGTTTTTGTGGGGGCAAGCCTGGCGGTTGCAGGCGTGCTGATGCAGGCACTTTTCAGAAACCCTATTGTGGAACCCGGCTTAATTGGCACATCCAGTGGAGCTGCCTTTGGCGCTTCCCTATATTTTGTTTTAGGAGCTGTAATGGAATTTAATGCCGGAGAGTGGACACTGCCGTTGGCCGCCTGTTTAGGAGGTACTCTTTCTACAGTTCTGGTTTTCCTTCTAGCTCAAAACAGGTCATCAGGAAAGAGTTCTGTAGTTGCGTTGCTGCTCACCGGAATTGCCATTAATGCACTATTTCTCAGTGGTGTAGGCTTGCTCTCCTATTTAGCTAGAGACCCACAAGCCCGAAGCATTATCTTTTGGAATTTGGGTACACTCTCAGGTGCCAATTGGATTTCCATATCTATCATAGGAGCAATTACACTTATTTGTCTCTTAGTGGCTTTGCGATATGCTAAACCTTTGAACGCTCTTATGATGGGCGAAGATGAGGCTGTCTTTCTAGGGGTAAACCTTAAAAAACTACAAATAATCATCATAGCCTTAAACGTACTTTTGGTTGCCGTGGCAACCGCATTTGTTGGGGTTATTAGTTTTGTTGGTTTAGTAGTTCCGCATCTTCTGAGACTCATGAAAGGTTCTGATAACAGATTCCTTTTGCTTGGGAGCGCGCTGCTTGGTGCCATTATGCTAAGCCTTTCAGATTTAGCTTCCAGACTTCTATTGGCTCCTGCAGAGTTACCTATTGGCATCGTAACATCTTTGGTCGGTGTACCTGTGTTTATCGCCCTTCTCCGTAAAAAACAATACTTCTTCTGATCATGCTTGAAGCAAAAAACATCACCGTTAGAATCGGTCAAAAAACATTGTTAGACAATGTTTCGGTCAGCTTTGAACCAGGCAAACTTAACCTGATTATTGGCCCCAATGGAGCTGGAAAATCTACTCTGATCAAAGTGATAAGTCAGCAGCTGAGGAAACATGAGGGAGAAGTTTTCTATAACAGCGAAAATGTGCATAGCCTTTCAGAGCGAAAAATGGCTCAAATGCGGGCCGTTTTATCACAAAACATCGATCTGGCCTTTCCACTAAAAGTTTGGGAGGTAGTAATGATGGGGCGATATCCGCATTTTGTAGAAACACCTAGGCAAATCGATCAGCAAGCCGTTGAAGAAGCTATGGAGTTCTTCAACATTATCGAGATGGCTGAGAGAAATTATCTTACCCTGAGTGGTGGTGAGAAACAGCGGGTTCATTTTGCCCGAGTTCTGACGCAAATCTGGTACCCCAAAGAAGGGCATAACAGATTTCTTTTGCTAGATGAGCCATTAACATTTCTGGATGTGAAATACCAGTTTCAGTTTATGCACAAGCTTCAGGAATTGTTGGAAAACAAGGATTTAGTAGTAATTGGAGTTGTACACGATTTAAACCTTGCCGCCAGATTTGGAGATATGATCTGTCTGCTAGACAAGGGTCAGCTTTTGGCCTCAGGACCAAAGCTGGAAGTACTGAGCGAGGACAACATAAGATCAGTTTTTCAATTGGAACCTATCCTTTACCGCAATAGAGTAAAGGACACAGTTCATTTATTCTTTGAGTAGAAAAGGCAAATAGCACCAATCACCAAAATAAGGGCAAACCATGAACGTTTGCGTACATTTTACTGCTCTTTATCGGTCAAACATTTAACAGATAAAATCGTAAGCTATTGATTTAAAGGCACTTAAATTCATGGCACTTATCTTGTTCCTAGAAATGAGGATAGAAAACATTTGTACACTAACGAACAACCTATGAGTGCTATAGCCATACAAATTCCGCAAATCTCTGGTGAACAAGACATTGAAGTTGAAGTAAAAATCAACGGCCAAAAACGCTCTTACAACTACAGAGTGGAGGTATTCTACTGGGCCGATTGTGACAACCCGAGTGATGACAGAGTAGACTGCATCAGACAGATTCTTTCAAAATATGACTCAGAATGGGAGCTCTACCAAATTGGCCTGCCAACCGATGAATTAGTGCCTATTACTTTCAGAAAGAGAAGAGGGTAGTTTAAAGTTTTATGTTCAACGTTTTAAGTCTTTCAGGCTTCATCTTGAACATTAAACCTAAAACTTAAAACTTACCATTTCTTCTTACCTTTGCCCTCCAAATTCATTAATTAGTATGAAGGTTAAGGGGCTGAAAAAAGATAAAGTCAACATTGTAACACTAGGTTGTTCTAAAAACCTGGTCGATTCAGAAGTGATGTTGACTCAATTGCGGGGAAACGGAATCAACTCAAATCATGAATCCAAGAAGGATGATGCCAACATTGTCATCATCAACACTTGTGGATTTATAGACAATGCCAAGCAAGAGTCTATTGATACTATTCTTAGGTATGTAGATGCCAAAGAAGAAGGATTGGTTGAAAAAGTCTACGTGACCGGTTGCCTTTCGCACCGCTATAAAGATGACCTTGAAAAGGAAATTCCTCAGGTAGATGCCTTCTTCGGCACCATGGAATTGCCAGCCCTTTTGAAAAAATTCAAAGCTGACTACAAACACGAGCTGCTGGGTGATAGAATCACCACAACTTCTAAACACTATGCTTATTTGAAAATTGCTGAAGGTTGCGACAGACCTTGCTCCTTCTGTGCTATTCCGCTCATGAGAGGTGGACACAAATCGAGACCCATTGAGGAGCTAGTTACTGAAGCTAAAAATCTGGCTAAAAACGGAACCAAGGAGCTTTTGCTTATAGCACAAGATTCTACCTACTACGGCCTAGACCTTTACAAAAAGAGAAATCTGGCCGAGTTGATGAAACACCTTTCAGATGTTGAAGGCATCGACTGGAT